>NZ_DDRM01000014.1:0-494 GCF_002343105.1 Brevundimonas sp. UBA2416 | reverse complement strand
CCGGCCGATGCGCCCAAGCTGATCGCCTTCGAGAGCGTCTATTCCATGGACGGCGACATCGCCGACCTGGCCGGCACCATCGCCCTGGCCCGCAAGTACAATGCCCTGACCTATCTCGACGAGGTCCATGCGGTCGGCCTGTACGGCGAGACCGGGGCGGGCGTGGCCGAGCGGGACGGACTTCTGGACGGGATCGACATCGTCGAATGCACCCTCGGCAAGGCCATCGGCGTCATGGGCGGCTATATCGCCGCTGATGCGGTGATCATCGACGCGGTGCGCAGCTGGGCCTCGGGTTTCATCTTCACCACCAGCCTGCCGCCGGCCCTGACCGCCGGGGCCCTGGCCTCGGTGCGTCATCTGAAGGCCCATCCGGAACTGCGCGAGGCCCACCAGGAGCGCGCCGCGACCCTCAAGGCCCGCTTCAAGGCCGCCGGCATTCCGGTGATGGAGTCGGTCAGCCACATCGTGCCCGTGTTCGTGGGCGATCCGGT
>NZ_DDRM01000005.1:26295-26476 GCF_002343105.1 Brevundimonas sp. UBA2416 | reverse complement strand
CGCCCGCCCAGGCCGTGGGCTGTCAGCCCCTGCCCGCCCCGGCCCGTGCGCCGGTACTCATAGGCTGAAGACCGTTTGCCGAAGCCGGTCTCGGTGACCGTGAGGATGAATTGCTCGGCCGCGCCCAGTTCCGCAATGCGCTCGACACTGAGCATGGCGTCGCCGGTCGCTTCGTCGTCGG
>NZ_DDRM01000005.1:14369-26151 GCF_002343105.1 Brevundimonas sp. UBA2416 | reverse complement strand
GTCGCCGGTCGCTTCGTCGTCGGCCTCGACCGCAACGACCTCGTCCTCGCCCTCACCGGTCGCACGGCGCATGGCGGTGGCGTGTTTGACATAGGCGGCGCGTTCGTCGGGCGTGGCGTCGACCCGGCCGAGCACGGCCATGGAGATGACCGCGTCGTCCTTCTGCAGACGAACGCCGCGCACACCGGTCGAATCCCGGCCCTTGAAGACGCGCACGTCGTCAGCCTTGAAGCGGATGGCGCGGCCCAGGGCGGTCGTCAGCATGACGTCGTCCTCGGCGGTGCACAGGGCGACGCCGACCATGTGATCGCCGTCCTCCAGCTTCATGGCGATCTTGCCGGCCCGGTTGACCGTGGCGAAGTCGCTGAGCTTGTTGCGGCGCACGTCGCCCGAGCGGGTGGCGAACATGATGTCGTAGTTGCCCCACTCGGCCTCGTCCTCGGGCAGGGGCAGGACGTTCATGATCGAATCGCCCGGCTCGATCGGCAGCAGGTTGACGAAGGCCTTGCCGCGCGATTGCGGATTGCCCAGCGGCAGCCGCCAGGTCTTCAGCTTGTAGGCCTTGCCGTTGGTGGCAAAGAAGAGCACCGGCGTATGGGTCGAGGCCGAGAAGACGCCGACGACGGCATCATCCTCCTTCATCGCCACGCCGCTGCGGCCCTTGCCGCCGCGATGCTGGGTCCGATAGGCGTTCAGCGCCACGCGTTTGACGTAGCCGCCGTGGGTGACAGTGACGACCATGTCCTCGCGCGGGATCAGGTCCTCGTCTTCCAGCTCATAGTCGCCTTCGCCGATCAGGGTCCGGCGCGGCACGGCGAACTCCTCGCGCACCTCCAGCAGGTCCGCACGGATCACCGCCAGGATGTTGGCGCGATCGCTGAGCAGGGTCAGGTGGCCCTGGATGGTGTCGGCCAGGCCACGCGCCTCGCCGAAGATGTCGTCGCGGCCGAGGCCGGTCAGGCGGCTCAGCGTCAGGCCCAGGATGGCGCGGGCCTGTTCGTCGGTCAGGTTCAGCTTGTCGCCCTCGACCAGCATCGAGCGCGGGTCGGCAATCAGTTCGATCAGGGCGATCATGTCGCCGACCGGCCAGCTCTTGGCCTGCAGCCGCTCGCGCGCCTCGGCCGGATCGACCGAGCTGCGGATGATGTGGATGACCTCGTCGATATTGGCGACAGCCACGGCCAGACCGACCAGCACGTGGCCGCGGTCGCGGGCCTTGGCCAGTTCGAACTTGATGCGGCGGACGACCACTTCCTCGCGGAACTCGAGGAAGGCCTCCAGCAGCTGGCGCAGCCCCATCTGGATCGGGCGGCCGTGGTTCAGGGCCAGCATGTTGACGCCGAACGAGCTCTGCATGGCGGTGAAACGCCACAGCTGGTTCAGCACCACATCCGCCGAGGCGTCGCGCTTCAGCTCGATGACCATCCGCATGCCGTCGCGGTCGGATTCGTCGCGGACGTCCGAAATGCCCTCGATCCGCTTCTCGCGGACCATTTCGACGATGCGTTCGATCAGGGTCTGTTTGTTGACCTGGAAGGGCAGCTCGGTGACCACGATGGCCTCACGATCCTTGCGGATCGTCTCGATCGTGGCCTTGCCGCGCACGATGACCGAGCCGCGGCCATCGCGCAGGGCGTTGCGGGGGGCGGTCCGGCCCATGATCTCGCCGCCGGTCGGGAAGTCCGGGCCGGGCACGATGTCCAGCAGGGCGTCGTCGCTGATGTTCGGGTCGTCGAGCAGGGCGACGCAGGCGTCGACGATCTCGCCCAGATTATGCGGCGGGATGTTGGTCGCCATGCCGACGGCGATGCCGCCGGCGCCATTGACCAGCAGGTTCGGGATCCGCGCCGGCAGGACGACGGGCTCCAGCTCCTTCTCGTCGTAGTTCGGCTGGAAATCGACCGTATCCTTGTCGATGTCGGTCAGCAGGGCCGAGGCGGCCGGGGCCATCCGCGCCTCGGTGTAACGCATCGACGCCGGCATATCGCCGTCGACCGAGCCGAAATTGCCCTGGCCGTCGACCAGCATCAGTCCCATCGAGAAGGGCTGGGCCATGCGCACCAGCGCCATATAGACCGAGGCGTCGCCATGCGGGTGGAACCGGCCCAGCACATCGCCCACGACCCGCGCACACTTCGAATACGGCCGGTCCGGCGTCATCTTCAGGTCGTGCATCGAATACAGGATGCGGCGGTGCACGGGCTTCAGCCCGTCACGCGCGTCCGGCAGGGCGCGGGACACGATCACGCTCATGGCGTAGTCGAGATACGAGCGCCTCAGCTCGTCCTCGATCGTGATGGTGGATATGTCGCCGCCGCCGGCCCCCGACGAGGGAGGAAGGGCGTTGTCGTAGCTGTCGTCAGTCAAGGAAATCAGGCTTTAAATGGCCGGAATCGGAACGTGATCCGCGAACGCGTTTTCTAGCATCCGGGGGCAGCCGTGGCAAAGCGACGCCGAGGGTTTTCGCCCCGCCGAAACAAGGACCCCGACCATGCCCGCCGCCCGTTTGACCGCCCTCGCCCTCCTGCCCCTGACCGCCGCCCTGGCCGGCTGCATCAGCGTCACCGCCAATGACCGGCCTGACGCCCCTCTCCGGGCGAACCCGGGCGATTTCGGCGAAGCCACGCTGGTCGGCGCCTCGGGCGCGCGGGTCGGCCGCGCAATCCTGACCCAGGGACCGACCGGCCTGCTGATCCGCATCGAGGCAGAGGGGCTGACGCCCGGCTGGCATGGCGTCCACATCCACGCGACGGGCCAGTGCGACGCGCCCTTCACCTCGGCCGGGGCCCACATCAATCACAGCGACCCGAAGGCCCCGCACGGACTGCTGAACGCCGGCGGGCCGGACGACGGGGACCTGCCCAATGTCTTCGCGGACGCCTCCGGCCAGGTGCGCGCCGAACTGTTCACCAGCCGCGCCCGCATCGCGGAAAACGGCCCCGGCCAGTGGCTTTGGGACGCCGACGGCTCGGCCCTGGTCATCCACGCCAATGCCGACGACCACGTCAGCCAGCCCATCGGCGGCGCCGGCGACCGGGTCGCCTGTGGCGTCATGGCCGCCGGCTAGGGCCTATTCGGCGACCGGCCGGGTCAGGTCGAACTCGACACGCAGGTAGCGGTTCTCGCGGCGCAGCTCATAGGCGTAGATCCGCCCCGGATGCACCTCGACCGCCCAGACATTGGTGGTCGAGACCGCGGCGTTGCCGGCGTTGAACAGCTCGATCGAGAACTCATCGACGGGAAACTCCTGCCGGTTCGCCGTCCCGGCCGCGGCCGTGTCGCCGCCATACCAGTGCAGGCCGTCGGGATTGCCCTCGGGGTCCCGGTGATCGTGTTTCAGCGTCAGCCCGCCGTCCTCATTGCGGCTGATCACCCAGGTGCGCGACCTGTCCTCGCCGACCCAGAACGGGATGCGGACCTCGTCGGCCGAACAGTCGCGCACATGCATCAGCAGGCGCGAGGCGGCGAAATCGGCGTCCGCGGCCTGGGTGGTGACCACCCGTCCCACGAATTTCTGCCCGCACAGGGCGTTGAGATTGGCCATGAAGGCGTCCTGCTGCGGCGCGGGCGCGGGCATGGTGGCGCAGGCGGACAGGGCGATGGCGGCGGCGGCAATGGCGGCGATCTGTTTCATTCCGCCAATCTGGCACGAACACGCGGCCCCGCCTAACCTGGTGTTATGACCGCTGCCGTGACGCTTCGCCTCATCATCGACGACCCCGTGCCGGGCGTGCGTTACAGCCTGCAGAAGGACGACCTGCCGTTCGAGCCGCGCACCGCCGGCGACGGCCCGATCGCCTTTGAACTCCCCGTCACCCTGCATCCCGACGGTCGCATGACCGGCCCCTTCGTCCGGCGCGAGGGAACGGTGCGCCGCTTCGTCTACATCCGCATCGGCACATCGGCGGGCGATCACGCCAGCCCCTGGAGCCGCCGGGCCAAGATCGACATCCACGACATCCCCAGGGCTCTCCTGGCCCCGGGCGCCCTGCTGGAAGTGCATCTGCCGGGTCGCGGGAAGGACGGTTCGCCGGCCTGCGCGACGGTGCGGCCAGTGGCCCCGTGGCGGCCTGTCTGACCGGCGTTGACTTTGAGGCGCGCCTGAGTATGTTCCGCGCCTCTCATTTCAGCGGCTTTCGCCGTCGCAAAGGTATTTCCGATGGCCAAGCCGGCTTCAATCAAGATCCGCCTGAACTCGTCCGCCGACACCGGCTTCTTCTACGTGACCAAGAAGAACGCCCGCACGATGACCGAGAAAATGGTCGTCAAGAAATACGACCCCGTCGTGCGCAAGCACGTCGAGTTCAAGGAAGGCAAGATCAAGTAAGGCTTCCTTTCAACCTCGCCTTCCTCGGACAACGAGCGAAGCGAGGCCGATCCGAGGATCAGAACGCCCGGCCGAAAGGTCGGGCGTTTTTGTTTGGGTGGCGGCCCGGTCCGCGAGGTCCGGCGTCCTGCGACGTGCTAGACTGCCGTCATGAGCGATCCGACCGACGACCTGCCGCCCGAAAGCCCCGTCCAGCGGGCATTGCGTCTGAAGAAGGCTGCGATCGACGCGCGCGAGAAGCCGCCCCGCGGCGGCCGCTTCCAGCGCGAACAGGCCGCCCGAATCGCAACCGGCAAGTCGAAGCCGTGGATGAGCCGATAGCGGCCCTCAGGCGGCCCGCGCGATCACCTGGTTCCGGCCACGGGCCTTCGCTTCGTAGACCCCTTCGTCGGCCCGCTTGAGCAGCGCCTCCGGCGTATCGTCCAGACCCGTGCTGGCGGCGACGCCGACCGAGACGGTGACGGTCAGCGCCTCGGTGCCGCTCATGATCGGGAACGGCTGGGCCCCGACGTCGCGGCGGATGCGGTCGGCGACATGGGTGGCGTCTTCCAGACCGGCGCCCGGCATCACCACCACAAACTCCTCGCCGCCGAGCCGGCACGGCAGGTCGATGGCGCGGACATTGGTCGCCAGACGCACCGCGAACTCGCGCAGCACCTCGTCGCCGGCGTCATGGCCGAAGCCGTCGTTGACCAGTTTGAAGTGGTCGATGTCCAGCACCAGCACGGCCACGGGTTCGCCCCCCTGCCCGGCCCGGCTCATCAGGGCCTGCAGCTGGCCCGCCATATAGCGGCGGTTATGCAGACCCGTCAGGGCGTCGGTGACCGCCATCTCGAGGCTGTAGTCCAGCTTCTGCTTGAGGAAGTCGGCATAGCGTTTGCGCTTGATCTGGGTGCGGGCGCGCGCCTCCAGTTCCTCGGGATCGACGGGACGCGGCAGGATGTCGTTGACGCCCAGCTCCAGCGCCTTCAGCAGACGCGGCCGGTCCGCCGGATCCACCACCGCCAGGATGGGGATACGCCGCGAGGTCTCGGTTGACCGGGTCTGGGCGACGAAGCGCAGGCCGTCGAACTCCGCGCTCGAGACGTTGACGATCATCAGGTCGACAGGACCGCGCGCCGCGATCAGGGCCGCGGCCGGGTCGCTTTCGACCGTCGGACGGTGCTCGCCGGCCAGATGTTCAACCATCTTTCCGGCCTGACGCTCATTGTCGTCGACGATCAGTATCCGCCCGCCCGAACCACGCAGCCGTCCGGCGCCGTCGGTGTCCACGCCCAGCCGGCGGCCGCTTTCCTCGCGCTCGCGCAGCTCGTCCATGACCGACTTCAGCCGCAGCAGGGAGCGCACGCGGGCGAACAGGATGACGTCGTCGATCGGCTTGGTGACGAAATCGTCGGCCCCGGCGTCCAGTCCCTTCAGCTTGTCCTCGCGCCCGTCCAGCGCGGTCACCAGCACCACGGGGATATGCCGCGTCACCGGATCGGCCTTGAGCCGACGGCAGGTCTCGAACCCGTCCATGCCGGGCATCATCACGTCCAGCAAGATGATGTCGGGGCGTTCGTCCGAGGCGACCTGCAGCGCCGTCGCGCCGTCGGCGGCGGTCAGCACCTCATAGTATTCAAGCGTCAGCTTGGCCTCGAGCAGGCGGACGTTCGCTTCAACGTCGTCAACGACAAGGATACGCGCCGTCATCGGTCCCTACCCCAGATGTTTCCGCACCACGTCGAGGAAATGCATCACCGAGATGGGCTTGGAGATGTAGGCCTCGCAGCCGCCCTGGCGGATACGCTCCTCGTCGCCCTTCATGGCGAAGGCGGTGACGGCGACGACGGGGATGTGGCTCAGCTCCTCATCGTCCTTCAGCCATTTGGTGACCTCCAGGCCGCTGATTTCCGGCAGCTGGATGTCCATCAGGATCAGATCGGGCTTGTGCAGGCGCGCCAGGGCCAGCGCCTGCAGCCCCTCGCGGGTCTGCAGCGTCTCGTAGCCCTGCGAGTCGAGCAGATCATGAAAGAGCTTCATGTTCAGCTCGTTATCCTCGACGATGAGGACTTTCTTGGACATCATCACCTTGGCCTGGTTGCCTCTGGGTGCGGCTGCACGGAGGCTTGGCGCCTTCTTCGTGCACTGTGGCCCGACGGGTCTTAAGTTGGGGTGAAGCGGCCGCCGGACCGGAGAAAAGGCTCGAACGTCGAGTGCCCCGGTCAGCTTGGGCGGAGCTGGTTCATCACGAAGAACACGAAGGGCACACAAAGAATACGACGAGATCGAGCGCGAGCCGCCGCAGGCATTCCAGCATTCGAGAAAACAAGGCGCTGCGCGCGGCCCCGAAACGCCGGTCCCTTCGTGGCCTTCGTGGTTTCTCCTTCTTAGTGTCCTTTGTGATGAACCTCGGACCCGACCCTCCGCGACCAAGGATGGCGATGGCGAGCCGCAGTCGCCTCAGGCACAATCCCCTCTGCATGAAATCGATCTGCCGCGACTGCCTCCAGACCGGCGACCTCAAGGTCGATCGCTGTCCCGCATGCGGCTCCCGTCGGACGGTCCAGCACGACGAACTCGACCAGCTGACCATCGCCCATCTCGACTGCGACGCCTTCTACGCCTCGGTGGAGAAGCGCGACCGGCCCGAGCTGCGCGACCGGCCCGTCATCGTCGGCGGCGGCAAGCGCGGCGTGGTCTCGACCTGCTGCTACATCGCCCGCCAGTACGGCGTTCATTCCGCCATGCCGATGTTCAAGGCGCTCAAGGCCTGTCCCGAGGCCGTGGTCATCAAGCCGGACTTTCGCAAATACATCGCCGCCAGCGAGGCCATCTTCGGCGCGGTCGGCAAGCTGACGCCGCTGGTCCAGACCCTGTCGCTGGACGAGGCCTGGATCGACCTGGCCGGCACCGAGCGGCTGAATGGCGGCCCGCCGGCCTTCCAGCTGATCCGGCTGCAGCAACAGATCGAGGCCGACACCGGCCTGACCGTCTCCATCGGCCTCGCCCCCAACCGCTTCCTCGCCAAGGTGGCGTCGGAACTGGACAAGCCGCGCGGCTTCTCGGTGCTGGGTTCCGAAGCCGCCGCCGTGCTGGCGCCCCGGCCGGTGGGAATCCTGCCCGGCGTCGGCCCGGTGTTCGGCAAGGCCCTGCAGAGCGACGGCTACGCCAGCGTCGGCGATCTGGCCGCCGCCGATGTGCGCGATCTGGTCCGGCGCTATGGCGAGACCGGCCTGCGCCTGCATGACCTGGCCCACGGCCGCGACGCCCGCGCGGTCAATCCCGGCCACGAACGCAAGGGCATGAGCGCCGAGACGACGTTCAACGAAGACCTCACCTCGGCGGCGGACCTCGAGGCCGAACTCTGGCCCCTGTGCGAGAAACTGGCCTCCAAGGCCCGGCGCGACGGCGTCGCCAGTCGCGTGCTGGTGCTCAAGCTGCGCCGGACCGACTTCAAGATCGTCACCCGCCGCGTCTCCCTGCCCGAGCCCGTCCAGACCGCCCGCGCCCTGTTCGCCGCCGGACGGGCCCTGATGGCCCCCGAACTGGGCCGCCCCTACCGCCTGATCGGCATCGGCATGGCCGAAGTGGTCGACGCCATCGACGCCCCCGCCCTGTTCGAATCGACCGAGGCGCGGGCCCTGAAAACCGAGACCGCTATCGACGCCCTGCGGGCGAAATTCGGTGCGAAGGCCGTGGTGGCCGGGCGCGCGTTGAAAGATTGACGTACACCCTCTCCCATTGGGAGAAGAAATCTGGGTGCTGCCTATCCGCCGATTGCCAGCATATCCCGCGCCGCCAACCCTCTGATTCCGCTGCTGTTCCAAAAAATGCAGCGTCACGAACCCGCCATAGCAAGCCCCCGTCCTAGACTCCCCCCGTCCCGTCGCAGGGAGGCTCGCTCGGCCGGCGATCCGAAGCGGCGGCGGGAGCGGATGGAGCGGGATCTCGCTGCGTAAGCAGGGAGGCCGGACCGGATCCGGTGACCTCCTAAGGGTCGGCCGGCCGGGGTGGAGGATCGGGGGGGATACCCAGATCGTTCCAGGGATCGGGTTCGTCGCCCGACCTGCCCGCCGGAGGCGCTGCGGTAAGGCCCGAATACGGCCACCCGACGCAAGCTTCCGGAAAACCGACCGCGCGGAGCGTCTGTCTTTCGCCGAAACGGTATTTCCATCTGCTCATCCGGGCGAAGGCCCGGGCGCTCCGCCATGCCTCCCGCAACCGCCCTGCAAAACAGCGCGGCGATTTCACTCGCCTGTCGCAGAACCATGATGACCGCCGGGCCCGGTCCGGTTTAGTCAACCTAAGCTTCCGGAGTCCCCATGCGCCCCCATCGTCGTGACCTCATCGCCGGCTCGGCCGCCGCACTCGCCTTCACGGGTATGGCACGCAGCGTCGCCGCCCAGGCCGCCGCGACCGAAGAGACCTACATCAACGAGGTTCACGGCTACGGCCCGCTCGTCCGCGATCCGAACCGCCTGCTCGACCTGCCCGAGGGGTTCACCTACCAGGTCATCTCCCAGAGCGGCGACACCATGGACGACGGCCTGTTCGTGCCGGGCCAGCCGGACGGCATGGGCTGTTTCGCCCTCGACGGGCCACGTGTGGCCCTGGTGCGAAACCATGAGCTGAAGGGCTCCGGCGCCCTGCACCGCAACCTCGGTCCGGGCGGCTTCCATCAGGAGCGCATCGGCCTGCTCGACCCGGCCCGCGCCTATGACACCTACAGGGACGGACGCGTGCTGCCGGGCGGCACGACGACGCTGATCTACGACCTCGAGACCCGCCGCACCGTGCGCCAGTACCTGTCGCTGGCCGGTACCAGCAACAACTGCTCCGGCGGCCACACGCCGTGGGGCAGTTGGCTGACCTGCGAAGAGACGGAAGAGACAGCCGCCAACTCGGATGTGACGAAGTCGCACGGCTATGTCTTCGAGGTGCCGGCCGACGCAACCGGTCTGGTCGCCCCCGTACCCCTGAAGGCCATGGGCCGGTTCGAGCACGAGGCGGTCTGCGTCGATCCCCGCACCGGCATCGTCTATCTGACCGAGGACAAGGTCGACGGCCTGTTCTACCGCTTCATCCCGACCACACCGGGCAAGCTGGCCGAGGGCGGACGGCTTCAGGCCATGGCCCTCAAGGGCAAGCCGGGCGCGAACACGTCGAACCATGATGTCCGCGAGTGGGGCGTCAACGACTGGCGCGAGGTCGTCTGGATCGACATGGAGGACGTCGAATCGCCCAACGGCGACCTGCGTCAGCGCGGCCATGCCGCCGGCGCGGCGCTGGTGGCGCGCGGCGAAGGCGTCTTCTGGGGCGACGGCGAGCTCTACATGACCGCCACCTCGGGCGGTCCGCTCAAGCGGGGCCAGGTCCTGCGCTATGTCCCCTCACGCATGGAAGGCCGGCGCGGCGAAAGCCTCATGCCGGGCCGGATTCAGCTGTTTCTCGAGAGCACGGACATCCGGACCACCAACATGGCCGACAATCTCATCGTCGCGCCCTGGGGCCACCTGATCCTCTGCGAGGACAACTATTCCAGCGAGGTGCGCAACCACCTCAAGGGCGTCACCCCGGACGGCAAGACCTATACGATCGGCCGCAACGTCTTCACCGGTAACTCGGAGTTCGCCGGCGCCTGCTTCTCGCCCGACGGCGCGGTGATGTTCGTCAACATCATGTACCCCGGCATCACCTTCGCGATCAGAGGCCCCTGGACCTCGGTCCGGACGTAAACAACCGCGCCTGCGAGCGCCGCACCAGCCACAGATTGACCGTCGCCGCCGCCAGCACCAGCGCCGCGCCGGCCTGGTGCAGGGCCCCCAGCCACAGCGGCGTGGCGTTCATCAGCGTGGCGATGCCCAGCAGGGCCTGCAGCCACAGGGCCGCCGCCACGGCGAACGCCGCCGCGCCCAGCCCCTCGGCCAGCCGCCAGCGCCACGCCTGCACCGCATAGACCGTGCCGCCGATCAGCAGCGCATAGGCCCAGATCCGGTGATTGAACTGCACCAGCGCCTGATCGTGCAGGAAGGTCAGACCGCCGCCGCTCCAGTCCACCGGCGCCAGAAGCGCCCCGTTCATCAGCGGCCAGTCGGTATAGACGAAGCCCGCCTTGGCCCCAGCCACCAGCCCGCCCAGCAGGCACTGGAAGAAGACCGCCCCCAGCAACACCGCCGCGCCACGGCTCCAGCCCACCGGCGACCGGCTATGCGATTCGCCGTTCCAGGCCTCCAGCCCGGTCCAGATCAGTCCCATGAAGATCAGCAGCGCCAGACCGAGGTGCACCGTCAGCCGCTCCGGGGCGACATCAACCCGCTCGGACAGGCCGCTGGACACCATCCACCAGCCGATCAGCCCCTGCAGCCCGCCGAGCACCAGCAGCACGCCGCAGCGCAGGATCAGCCGCCGCGGCACCTGGCGCAGGATGAGGAAGACCGCGAACGGCAGGGCAAAGGCCGCGCCGATCAGCCGCCCCAGCAGGCGATGCGCCCACTCCCACCAGAAGATGCCCTGGAACTCGGCCAGGCTCATCCCGGCGTTGACCTCCCGATACTGGGGGATGGCGCGATATTTCTCGAACGCTTCGTTCCAGTCCGCCGCGTTCATCGGCGGCAAGGCGCCCATGATCGGCTTCCATTCGGTGATCGACAGCCCCGAGCCGGTCAGGCGGGTCACACCGCCGACCACCACCATGACGAACACGAGGACGGCGCAGGTGAACAGCCAGACGGCGACCGCGCGATTCTGATCGCCACCGATGAAACGCTTCATTCGACGCCTGCCGTCCTGACCGTTACAGTGCCCCCGCGACCCTGGTTCGCGCCGGCCCCAGCGGTATGCCCCCGCTGTGCGGCGAGATCGAGTCGCTTTTCGGCGTCGCATCGCCGCAAGTCTGGAGAGGCCGGTTGCCGTATATCGAAATCATCATGGCGGTGCTCGGAGCGTTCGCCCTGGCCTGGCTGGCCGATCTGGTCACCGGCCGCCGCGGCCTGTTCGCCACCTCTCTGGTCTCGGCCGTCGCCGCCGTCGCCGGCTGGTTCCTGGCCGTGCGCGTCTTCAGCGCCAGCACGATGAACGAATGGACCTGGGTGCTCTGGTCGCTGGCCGGCTCGGCTCTCGCTCTCGGCGCCTTCTTCCTGTTCCGGAGCAAGCGCTGACCATGGGCCCGCGGACTCGGCGCTTCATCGCCATGATCGGCGTGCTGGCCTTCGTGGCGTTCTGGATCTGGGGCGCCATCGCCCTTCGCGGCCTGCTGCCGCCGGGCCAGCTGATCGACTTCGTCGTCTTCGCCGTCGCCGGCGTCGGCTGGGGTGTTCCGCTGTATCCGCTGTTCAAATGGGCTGAGCGCGGCGACACCTAACCGAAATTGCAAAGGGGCCGCCCGAAAGCGACCCCTTCAACCAACCGTCTTCATTGAGGAAGATGGTCGGAGCGACAGGATTCGAACCTGCGACCCCTTGACCCCCAGTCAAG
>NZ_DDRM01000005.1:7965-14232 GCF_002343105.1 Brevundimonas sp. UBA2416 | reverse complement strand
CTACCAGGCTGCGCCACGCTCCGAGAGGCGCTCCCTATAGACGGGGTTGGCGACGCCGCAAACCGAAAAAGCAGCCCTCAGGCGCTTCTCGTCAGCACGGCTTCCAGACGGGCCCGTGCGCCTTCCAGCTCGGCCAACACCTGACGCAGGCGGATCGAGGACTGACCCGTCGCTGCCGGCGCGGAAACGGCCGCCGGAGCGGCGCCTTCCAGCTCGAAGGTCACGGCGCCCTCGGGGTCGCCATAGTGGGCCAGACGCTTCAGCCCCTGTTCCTTGTGCAGGCGCTGAACGCCCTTGATGGTCAGGCCTTCCTCATGCAGCAGCCGCTTCACCGCCTTGAGCAGCACCACGTCCTGCGGCCGGTAGAAGCGCCGCCCGCCGGCCCGCTTCAGCGGCGTCAGGAAGGAAAATTTCGTCTCCCAGAAGCGCAGCACATGCTGGGGGGCGCCGACCTCGGTCGCCGCTTCTGAAATGGTCCGGAAGGCGTTCGGGCTCTTGGCCACGGGCGTCAGGCGCTCACGACAGCGTCGTGAACCCGGCCCTTCATGATCTGCGAGGCGCGGAAGCTGATGACCCGGCGCGGGTGGATCGCCGCCGGCTGGCCGGTCTTCGGGTTCCGGCCCATCCGGGCGCGCTTCTCACGCACCTGGAAAACGCCGAAGCCGGAGAGCTTCACCGTTTCGCCGCGCTCGAGCGATTCGATGATCAGTTCGAGCGTGCGCTCGACAAGCGCCGAGCACTCCTGCCGTGACAGGCCCACATCTTCATGCACCGCTTCGCAGAGATCGGCGCGCGTCAGGGTCTGGTGTTCGGGCAAAGGTCCGCTCCCCTCCAAAGGTCGGTCGGCGACCATAAAAGGCCAAGCGTCGTCAAATGGAAAGCCGGAAATCGCCCTACAGACGAAACGCGCATGCGCCCCAGGTCAGGCCGCCGCCCATGGCCTCCAGCAGAACCAGATCGCCCCGCTTGATCCGGCCGTCCTGAATCGCCGCGTCGAGGGCCAGCGGAATGGAGGCCGCCGAGGTATTCGCGTGGATGGCCACGGTCGAGATGACCTTGTTCTCGTCCAGACCCAGACGATCGCCGACGCCCTTGATGATCCGCTGATTGGCCTGATGCGGCACGAACCAGTCGACGTCGGCCACCTCGATGTTGGAGGCGGCGCAGGCGGCGGTGATGGCCTCGGCGATGTTGACTACCGCATGCCGGAAAACCTGATTTCCGGCCATGCGCAGATGGCCGACGGTCCCGGTCGTGGCGGGTCCGCCATCGACGTAGAGCAGGTCGGTCTTGGTCCCATCGCAGCGAAGCGCAAAGCCCAGCAGACCCTGATCGGCCTTGGTCCCCTGCCCTTCACGCGGCTCGACCACGACACAGCCGGCACCGTCGCCGAACAGGACACAGGTGGACCGGTCGGTCCAGTCCATCAGCCGGGTCATCTCCTCGGCCCCGATGACCAGGGCGCATTTCGCCAGGCCACGCGCCACGAAACCGTCGGCGACGCTGAGCGCATAGACGAAGCCCGAGCACACGGCCTGAACGTCAAAGGCGATGCACACCGGAGCGCCCAGCTTGCGCTGCACGATCGAGGCGACCGACGGGAAGGTCATGTCGGGCGTGGTGGTGGCGACGATGATCAGATCGACCTCGGCCGCGGTCCGGCCGGCATCGGCCAGCGCCCGTCGGGCAGCTTCCGTTGCGAGGTCGCTGGTCGGCTGGTCATCTCGCGCGCGGTGGCGCTGTTTGATGCCGGTACGTTCCTGGATCCACTCGTCGGACGTGTCGACGATCTGCGCCAGGTCGGCATTGGTGACGACCTGTTCCGGCAGGAAGGAGCCGACGCCGGTCACGGCGCTGCGGACTACGCTCACTGAATATTCTCCCCGACGGGTTCTTCCGCCGAATTGACGATGGGGTCCTCAAGCAGGGTCGTCAGCCGTTTCAGGTTCGCCCCGACCTTTTCCATATAGTCGCTGCGACCCAGTTCGACAGCCACCCGGATGGCGGAGCCGAAGCCGCCCGGCGTCGCGCCGCCGTGGCTTTTCACCACGATGCCGTTGAGCCCGAGAAGCGGCCCGCCGTTGATGGCGTTGGGGTCGATCTTCTCCCGCATCCGCTTCAGCGCAGACATGGCCAGCAAGGCGCCGACCTTTGAAAGCAGGCTGGACGTCAGGGCTTCCTTCATCAGGCCCGCGATGAATTTGGCCACGCCTTCGGCCGTCTTCAGCGCGATATTGCCTGTGAAGCCGTCGGTCACGACCACATCGACCGTGCCCTTGGCGATGTCCGTACCCTCGACGAAGCCGAAATAGTCCAGACCGAAGCCGCCCTCACGCAGCAGGCGCGCGGCCTCGCGCACCTCTTCGTGGCCCTTCACGTCCTCGGAGCCGACGTTCAGAATGCCGATGGTCGGTTTGGCGACTCCGTGGACGGCGGTCATGAACGCCTCGCCCATGATGGCGAACTCGACCAGCTGGGCCGCATCGCTTTCGATATTGGCCCCCACGTCGAGCACGGCGGTGACGCCTTTCGGCGTCGGCCAGCTGGCGACGATGGCCGGCCGCTCCAGACCCGGTACGGACATCCGCAGCAGCAGTTTGGAAATGGCCATCAGGGCGCCGGTATTGCCCGCCGACACGACCGCGCCGGCCTCGCCGAGCTTGACCGCCTCGATGGCGTTCCACAGGCTGGAGCCCTTGCCGCGGCGCATGGCCTGGGCGGGCTTTTCGTCCATGGCCACAACCTTGTCGGAGTGGCGCACGATGCAGACGTCGTCGGTCAGGCCGGCCTTGACCATTTCGGCCCGGATCGCTGTCTCATCGCCGTGCAGCAGGAAGCGCACGCCCTCGCCGCCGTGACGTTTGCGGTAGTCGCTTACGCCGGGCACCACGACGGAAGGACCGTGGTCACCGCCCATGGCGTCGAGCGAAATCAGGATCGGGGATGACAAGCCGTTTCGACTCCGTCGCGCCGTCTGTCCGGCGCTTGTCAGTTTGGCGACGATAGCGCCGCACCGGGGGGATGCAACCGCGCCGCCCCTGCGTCAACCTTCGTCGGAAGGCCGAAGTTGCTTCAACACCGCGAACGGCGAAATTTCAGCGGGTTCGGGCGGCTGAACGAACTCGGCGCCGGGCTTGCGCGGGAAGGGATCCAGCCTCAGTGCCAGCTGTTCGACGGCGTACTGGCCCAGATCGATCTGGCCGTTCTCGATCAGGTCTGGCGATTCGTCGTCCATGGTGATGACGATCTCATCGGACTCCTCATCCACCGCCTCGGCCAGGGTCAGAACGAAGGGGGCGTCGATCTCGAGCGGCAGCGGCTCCAGCGTGATGCCGCAGGTCTGGGCCAGACTGGCGCGCACCCGGCCGGACAGCCGCCAGCCCGCCGGCGACGGCGCCAGATCCATCTCGGCGGAAAAGGCGTCCAGCGAAGCCAGATCCAGCGCCTTGACGATCCGCGCCCGCGCCGCCGCGTCGGGCTCCAGCGTCCGCTTCACGCCGCCGGCGACCTGATGCAGGCGAACCGGCTCGCTGTAGGGAAGATCGGGAAGGGTCATGCGGCGGTCTCCGCCCACTCCGGGGCGCGTGCTACGGCGTCAAAGGTCTGGGCCGCCAGACGGGCCCGGCTGGCCAGGGCATAGGCCGCCAGGGCCTCGCCCGTCGCGGCATCCCCGGTCTCATACACATTGCGGGCCAGGCTCGCGGCCAGGGCCGCCGCGTCGCCCGCGCGCAAGGCGGGTTCCCAGGCCGTCATTCGACCGTACAGGGACTCACCCAGCTTGCGCATCTTCTTGCCGACCGAGACATCGCCCACGCCCAGTTCGCGCAGCGCGTGGTCCAGAGCGGAGACATAGGTGTTGAACAGCGCCTGCCCGAGTTCGGCGCCACCCTCGCCCTCGTCGCGCAGCCGCATGACCAGCAGGAGGACATGGAGCGTATAGAGCTCGAACCGCGCATCGATACGGTCGGCCACGCCGAACCGGGTGTAGAAGGCCGGATCGCGCGCCTGACGCACCGCCGCTTCGTACAGCGACTGGTCAAGACGTTCGCGGGGACGGGTTCGGAACAGATTCTGAAGCATGATCATACGGCCCCTTTTCCGCCGCGCCGTTGAACTAAGGCTCGGGTCCGGTTAGGTCAAAGACCTTGTTGATGTCGCAGGCGCCGCAAATGCTCCGTACGAACCTCCTGATCGCCGCCGTCTCGGCCATCGCCCTGACCAGCGCCTGCGCGCCGGTCGTGGGTCAGAACGGCTTCCAGGCGATCGACGCCAAGCCGACGGACATCGTCGCGGGCACGGATACGAAACAGACCGTCCTGACCCGGCTGGGCACGCCCTCCACGACCTCAACCTTCGAGCGCGACAACGTCTGGTACTACATCAGCCAGGTGACCGAGAAATACACCTACAACCGCCCGCAGGTGACCCAGCGTTCGGTGACCGAAATCACCTTCAATGACGCCGGTCTGGTGTCCGAGGTCCGCACCCTTGGGCTCGAGGACGGCCAGCGCGTCGCCATGAACGACCGTGAGACCCCGACCCGTGGACGTCAGCTGACCATCCTTGAGCAGCTGCTCGGCAACGTCGGCCGCGGCCAGCTGCCCCGCACGGATGAAGACCAGCCGGGCCAGCAGCGCCGGGAATAGTCGCCGCTTCCATTTCCATACGAAGAAGGCCCCGGAGATCGCTCTCCGGGGCCTCTTTCCTGGCGACCGCCGCGCCCCGATCGGGACGCGGCGGCTGGTTTCGAATGGATCAGAACACCTTGCCGCTGGCCAGGACTGCGAGCAGCAGCAGGGCCACGATGTTGGTGATCTTGATCATCGGGTTCACCGCCGGACCGGAGGTGTCCTTGTAGGGATCGCCGACGGTGTCGCCGGTCACCGCGGCCTTGTGAGCCTCTGAGCCCTTGCCGTGGACGACGCCGTTCTTGTCGGTGAAGCCCTCTTCAATGACCTTCTTGGCGTTGTCCCAGGCGCCGCCGCCCGAGGTCATCGAGATGGCGACGAACAGGCCGGTGACGATGACGCCCATCAGCATGGCGCCGAGCGCGGCGAAGGCCGTCGCCTTGTCCGAGATCGAGAGCACTGCGACGAACAGGACGATCGGCGACAGCACCGGCAGCAGGGACGGCACGATCATCTCCCTGATCGCGGCCTTGGTCAGGATGTCCACCGCCTTGCCGTACTCAGGCTTGACCTCATAGGTCATGATGCCCGGGTTCTCGCGGAACTGGCGACGCACCTCGGCCACGACCGACTCGGCCGCCCGGCCCACCGCCATCATCGACATGCCGCCGAACAGGAAGGGCAGCAGCCCCCCGAACAGCAGACCGACGACAACGTAAGGATTGGTCAGGCCGAAATCGATCTCGGCCATGCCGGCGAAGAAGGGATAGAGTTCCGGATTGGCGGCGAAATAGTCCAGGTCGGACGTATAGGCCGCGAACAGCACCAGGGCGCCGAGACCGGCCGAACCGATGGCGTAGCCCTTGGTGACGGCCTTGGTGGTGTTGCCGACTGCGTCGAGGGCGTCGGTCGAGTGACGGACTTCCGAGGGAAGACCCGCCATCTCGGCGATGCCGCCGGCGTTGTCGGTGACCGGACCGAAGGCGTCGAGGGCCACGATCATGCCCGCCACGCCCAGCATGGTCGTGGTGGCGATGGCGATGCCGAACAGGCCCGCCAGCTGATACGAGGCGACGATGCCGATGATGATGGTCAGCGCCGGCAGGGCCGTCGACTCGAGCGAGACGGCCAGACCCTGGATGACGTTGGTGCCGTGGCCCGAAACCGAGGCGTTGGCGACCGAGCGCACCGGGCGGAAGTTGGAGCCGGTGTAGTATTCGGTGATCACCACGATGGCGGCGGTGACCAGCAGGCCAACCATGCCCGACCAGAACAGGCTCATCGGTTCGATGGTCAGTCCGGTGTTGGTGACGATCGGGCCGGTGATCAGGCCGTCGATGACGAAATACACGGCGATCGCCGACAGTACGCCGGTGACGATCAGGCCCTGGTACAGGGCGCCCATGATGTTCTGGCTCTTGCCGAGACGCACGAAGAACGAGCCGATGATCGAGGTGACGACGCAGATGCCGCAGATGGCCAGCGGCAGCAGCATCATGGTGTCGACGTAGGGCTGGTCGCGGAAGAAGATCGCCGCCAGCACCATGGTGGCGACCGTGGTCACCGCATAGGTCTCGAACAGGTCGGCGGCCATGCCGGCGCAGTCGCCGACGTTGTCACCGACGTTGTCGGCGATGGT
>NZ_DDRM01000005.1:0-7807 GCF_002343105.1 Brevundimonas sp. UBA2416 | reverse complement strand
ACCTTGCCCACCAGGTCGGCGCCCACGTCGGCGCCCTTGGTGAAGATGCCGCCGCCCAGACGGGCGAAAATGGAGATCAGCGAGGCGCCGAAGCCCAGGGCCACGAGGCCGTCGATGACCTCACGGCTGGTGGGCTCGAAGCCCATGCCGGCGGTCAGGATGGCGTAGTAGCCGGCCACACCCAGAAGGGCGCCGCCCGCCACGAACATGCCGGTGATGGCGCCCGAGCGGAACGCCAGGTCAAGCCCCTTGCCGAGGCTCTCCGACGCGGCCTGCGCCGTGCGGACGTTGGCCCGCACCGAGATCAGCATGCCGGCGAAACCGGCCAGGCCCGACAGGACCGCGCCGATGACGAAGCCGATGGCGGCCCACTCGCCGATCAGGAAATAGGCGGCGACGAGGATGACCACGCCAACCATGGCGATGGTCGTGTACTGCCGCTTCAGATAGGCCGAGGCGCCCTCCTGGATCGCCGCGGCGATCTCGCGCATCTTGTCGTTGCCGGTACTGGCCTTCATCAGCGAGGCGGTCTGGACCAGTCCATAGAGGACCCCCAGCGCGCCTGCGGCGATGACCAGCCACAGATAGTTGCTCATGACGTTTCCAAGTCCTGTGATCTTCAGACGCCCGGTCCCTTGGCGCGGTGGGCGTTATCCGCCTCTTTCCGCCTTCCGGTCCCCCCGTGCGCACCGGACGCAGGTTGCGTCCTTGGGGAATTGCGGCGGAAACGTGCCAAATACCGACAGGCGACGCAACAGGCGATATTGATCAGCCGGTCTGGACGCCGGTCCGACGGCGCGGGGCCTGACTGACGATCTCGACGCGTGTGACGGAGCCGCGTCCGGCGATTGTCGCCGCAGACCGCATCAGGCTGGCGGACACGGCCGCCCCGTCGATTCGGGTCCAGTCATCCGCCACCACGAAGGGCGTCCGATGAGCGGCGCGAACCAGGGCGTCGCGCAGAAAGGCCTCCTTCGCGCGCATCGTCTCCGGCGTCGCTGAACCGCCCAGATGCAGACGAAGCGAGACGAAGACGTAGTTGCGCAGTCGCCCCCCCGCGATGATCGGCAGGCCGACCCCCGGCATACTCAGGCTCTGCCCGCCCGACGGCGCATCTTCGGCCAGCGCCGCGGGGGCGATGGCGGACAGGGCGGCGGTGGCGGCGATAAGGTCACGACGGCGCATGGCGACACAGTGACGCCCACGCCTTGAGAAATCGTTGTCAGCTGTGCGTGAAGCCGGAACGGTCGAATGTGACCGTCTGACCGCCGAACCGGGCCACGACACCCTGCCCCGCCGCCACCCGCCCGATCCGGGTCAGGCGCAGATGCCGCCGCTCCGCCTCCTTGCGCAGGGCGGTCTCGTCGCGGGCGGAAGCGGTGAAGGCGATCTCATAGTCGTCGCCGCCGGTGACCAGCTTCTCAAGCGCCGCCTGTTCATCGACGCGGCCGTCGAACCAGGCCTGGCCGGCGGCCGACAGGGGCACGGTCTCGAGGTCGATCTCGATGCCCACCCCACCGGCTTCCGCCAGATGGCCCAGGTCGGCGATCAGACCGTCGGAGACGTCGATGGCGGCGCTGGCGAACTCACGGACCGGCAGGGCGAATTCCGTGCGGGGCATGGGCGTGCGAAAGTGGTCGGACAAGGCCGCGACCCGTTCGGGGTCCAGCGACAGCCTGTCCTGCACCGCCTCCAGGCCCAGCCAGCCATCGCCGATGGCGCCGGTCACAAACACCAGATCACCGACCCGGGCCCCGGCCCGGCCGACGGTTCGACCTTTCGGGGTCCAGCCCAGCAGGGTCATGGAGAAGCTGGCAGGGCCCGGAGTGGCGACCGTGTCCCCGCCCAGCAGCGCGACGCCGAACGCCTTCTGGTCGACGCGCAGCCCGTCGCAGAACGTCATCCGCTCGGGCCAGCCACAGCGCGGCGACCAGTGGCAGGCCAGCATGTAGCCGAACGGTTCGGCGCCCTTGGCGGCCAGGTCCGACAGGTTCACCCGCATCAGCTTCTTCGCCACGGTGTCGAGTGGGTCGGTGGGCAGGAAATGAACCCCCTCGACGATCGCGTCCTTGGTCAGGACCAGATCGTGGCCGGGCCGCGAGGGCACCACGGCGACGTCATCCGTCAGCCCCCGGCCCCATTCCGGATGGGCCAGCGGCGCGAACAGCCGCCGGATGGTCTCGAACTCGCCGGCGACGTCGACCGCGGGCATCGGCGCGACTAGCCCTTCGGTCGGACGTCTCGGGCGACGCCGTCCAGCGCCGCATTGACGAATTTCGCCTCGGCGTCGTCGAAGAAGGCCTTGGCCAGTTCGACATATTCATCAATCACGATCTCGCGCGGCACGTCCTGACGGTCCCGCAGTTCCCATGCGCCGGCGCGCAACAGGGCCCGCAGGGTGGAATCCAGCCGCTCCAGCCGCCAGTTCGAGGCCAGCCGCGCCTTCACCGCCGTGTCGATGTCGCGTTGGCCCCCGACTACGCCGCGCACGATCTCGGCGAAATACGCCTCGTCCGCCTCAGCCAGCGGCTCGCCTTCCATATCGGCATCGAAGCGGTGGTTCGAGAACTCGGTGATGACCGTTTCCACGCCCTCCCCGGCCAGTTCCATCTGATAAAGCGCCTGGACGGCGGCGAGGCGCGCGACAGTGCGGGCGCGCCGCTGGCGGCTGGTCAGCTGCGGCTCGGCGCGCTGCTTTTCGGCCTCGGCGAGTTGCTCGAGCACGGACTTGAGGCTGGCGGGTTCGGTCACGCGCCCAGTCCTACGCGCAGCCGCTTGCGCAAGGCAATGAGGTCCATGCAGGCGCGCGCCGCGCCGCCGCCCTTGTCGCCCTCGCTGATCCGGGCCCGGGCCCAGGCCTGGGCCTCGTCCTCGGTGGTCAGGATGCCGTTGCCGATGACCACGCCGTTGAGGCCCAGGTTGCGGATGCCGGCCGCCGACTGATCCGAGACGATCTCGAAATGATAGGTCTCGCCACGGATCACGCAGCCGAGCGCGACGAAGCCGTCATAGCGCGGGGCGGTCGGATAGCGGCCGGCCTCGACGGCCAGGGCGATCGCCGTGGGAACCTCCAGGGCGCCGGGTACGGAGACCACGTCGAACTGCACATTCTGCGCACGCAGGGCGTCCTTCGCCCCTTCCAGCAGCGCATCGGCCAGATCGTCGTAGAACCGGGCCTCGACGATGAGGACGCGGGTGGGATCGTTCAGGATTGGTCTTCTCCGTCCATGTCGCGCCAGCCGACGATGCGCAAGCCATAGCCCTCAAGCGCGGCGGGGTTGGGGCGGGTCGAGCTCATCACGATCATGTCGCGGACCCCGAGATCCAGCAGGATCTGGGCGCCGACCCCGTAGTTGCGGATTGAGCGGTCAACGGCAGCGGGCTTTTCCACCCCGGCCAACCGTTCGGCGAGACCGTGCAGGTCGGGGTCGCGCAGAAACACGGTTACGCCCGCGCCGTCATGGGCGCTGATCGCCTCGAGGGCCCGGGGCACATAGTTCTGGCGCGCCTCGACATGGCCGAGAATGTCGGCGGCGAAATCGACCTGGTGCATCCGCACGAGGGTCGGCTTTCCGGGCTCGATCTTGCCCTTCACCAGGGCGATGTGCTCGGCGCCCTCGATGGTGTTCCGGTACAGCATGAGGCGGAACGGCCCGCCGTGGATGCTCTCGAACGGCGTGTCCATGACCCGCTCGACATAGCGTTCGGTGCGGCGGCGATAGGCGATCAGATCGGCGATGGTGCCGATCTTGAGGCCGTGCAGCTGGGCGAAGGCGACCAGATCGGGCATCCGCGCCATCGAGCCGTCGTCGTTCATGATCTCGCAGATAACGCCGGCGGGCGTCAGTCCCGCCATGCGGCTGATATCGACCGCCGCCTCGGTGTGACCGGTGCGGACCAGCACCCCGCCGTCGCGAGCGACCAGCGGGAAAACATGGCCCGGCGAGACGATGTCATCGGCGCCCTTGGTCGGATCGGACGCCACCTGGACGGTGCGGGCGCGGTCGGCGGCGCTGATGCCGGTGGTCACACCATCGCGCGCCTCGATCGAGACGGTAAAGGCCGTACCCATGCTGGTCCGGTTTTCGGCGGCCATGGGCGGCAGCCGCAACTGGCGTGCGCGTTCCGCCGTAATCGCAAGGCAGATCAGGCCGCGGGCGTGGCGAGCCATGAAATTGATCTGGTCCGGCGTGGCGAACTGGGCCGGGATGATGATGTCGCCCTCGTTCTCACGGTCCTCGGCATCGACGAGGATGTAGGGCTTGCCGTTGCGGGCGTCCTCGAGGATGTCCTCGATGGGGCTGATCGGGCTGTCGTTCATGTTCGCGGCCAGTTGCATCACGCCGTCTCCTGCCACCGCGCGAGGTATCGCGCCAGCATGTCGATCTCGAGATTGACCACGTCGCCGGCCTTCAGCCCGCCCAGAGTGGTCGCTTCCCAGGTGTGGGGAATGATGTTCAGGCCGAAAGTTCGACCCTCGACGGCGTTCACCGTCAGCGAAACCCCATCGACCGTGATCGAGCCCTTGGCGGCGATATAGCGATGCAGCGGCGCCGGCGCCTCGATGTCGATCCGGTGCGAACCGCCCTCGGGCGTCACCGAGACGACCCGGCCCAGTCCATCCACATGGCCCGAGACGATATGGCCGCCGAGTTCGTCGCCCAGTTTGGCGGCCCGCTCCAGGTTGATTGGATCGCCCTCGCGCCAGTTCCCGAGCGTGGTCTTTGACAAGGTTTCTCCCGAGACCTCGACCGCGAACCAGCCGCGCCCCTTCTCGGTGACCGTCAGGCAGCAGCCCGCATGGCTGATCGAGGCGCCGAGGTCGATGCCGGCGGTGTCCCAGGCAGTCTCGATCTCATAGCGGCGATCGCGCTCGGTCTGCCGGACCGAACGGACCCGGCCGATGTCTGTGACAATGCCTGTGAACATCAGAGCCTCTCGTAGCGCTCCCACAGGTCGTCACCGCAAGGCTCGACCGCAAGGCGCCGGAACCTGGGAGCGTCAGCCAGCTTCGCAAGGGCCAGCGCCGCCACACAGGGCCGCCCCTCCCCACCCAGCAGGATCGGTGCGCGGAACCACTCCAGCCGGTCGACAAGTCCGGCGCGAAGGAAGCTGGCCGCAACCTGTCCACCACCCTCGATCAGCACAGAAGCGACACCCCGGCGATTGAGCGCGGACAGGCAGGCGGCCACGCCCGGGCGGCCGTCCTCAGCCTTGACCTTTTCGACGACTGCGCCGCCGATCTGCGCGGGCTCGGCGACGGTCAGGATCAGGCTGTCTCCGCCGCTCGCCAGCTTCGCCGTGGTCGGCGTGCGCAGGCGGCTGTCGAGCACGACCCGCAGCGGCTGATCTACCGGCCGCCCCGGAAGGCGGGCCGTCAGTTCGGGATCGTCGGCGAGCACCGTCTCGACGCCGACCAGAATGGCGTCATGCGCCGCGCGCAGGCGGTGGCCTTCCAGCCGCGCCGCCTCGCCGGTGATCCATTTCGACTCGCCGGACGCCGTCGCAATCCGGCCGTCGAGGGAGGTGGCCAGTTTCAGGGTGACCTGTGGTCGCATCAGCTCCGGCCGGACTCGTCGTCCAGCCCTTCGTCGCCGAGAAATTTGGCGAAGTCGCCAGTGTGGCGGAAGTCCTTGTAGACCGAGGCGTAGCGGACGTAGGCGACCTCATCGACCGACTTGAGCGCCTTCATGATGAAGTCGCCGACCGTCGAGGACGGGATCTCGGTTTCGCCCAGGCTTTCCAGCTGGCGGGTGATGCGGCTGACCAGCTGTTCGATCTGTTCGGCCTGCACCGGACGTTTGCGCAGGGCGACGTTGAGCGACCGCTCCAGCTTGTCGCGGTCGAACGGCGCGCGGCGGCCGTTGCGCTTCAGGATCATCAGCTCGCGCAGCTGAACCCGCTCGAAGGTGGTGAACCGCCCGCTGCACTGCGGGCAGGACCGACGGCGGCGGATGGCGGCGCCGTCATCCGACGGGCGACTGTCCTTCACCTGGGTGTCCTGATGGCCGCAGAAGGGGCATTTCATCGCGGGTCTATCCGTAGATCGGGAAGCGGCGCGTGAGCTCGCGCACCTCGCCGGCGACACGTTGCGACACGCCGGCGTCCGCCTCGTCCGTGCCCTTCATCGAGTCGATCACATCGGCGATCCAGTGGCCGACCTGCTGGAACTCGCCGACGCCGAAGCCGCGCGTCGTGCCCGCAGGCGTGCCCAGGCGAACGCCCGAGGTGATGGTGAACGGGGCGGTGTCGAACGGCACGCCGTTCTTGTTGCAGGTCATCAGGGCGTGTTCGAGCGCCGCCTCGGTGGCCTTGCCGGTCACGCCCTTGGGCCGCAGATCGACCAGCATCAGATGGCTGTCGGTGCCGCCCGAGACGATCGCCGCGCCGCGCTCGACCAGAACGGCGGCCAGGGCCTGCGCATTGAGCACGACCTGTTTCGCATAGAGTTTGAACTCGGGCTTGAGCGCCTCGCCGAAGGCCACGGCCTTGGCGGCGATGACATGCTCCAGCGGTCCGCCCTGCAGGCCGGGGAAAACCGCCGAGTTGATCTTCTTGCCCAGTTCGACGTCGTTCGACAGCACCATGCCGCCGCGCGGCCCGCGAAGGGTCTTGTGCGTCGTGGTGGTGACGACGTGGGCGTGCGGCAGCGGGTCGGGATAGACGCCGCCGGCGATCAGGCCCGCATAGTGGGCCATGTCGACCATCAGATACGCCCCGACGCTGTCGGCGATCTCGCGGAAGCGTTTGAAGTCGATGTGACGGCTGTAGGCGCTGGCGCCGGCGATGATCAGCTTCGGCTTCTCGCGCTCGGCCATTTCGGCGACGTTTTCGTAGTCAATCAGGCAGTCGCTCTCGCGAACCGTATAGGTCACCGGCCGGAACCACTTGCCCGACTGGTTGGCGGGCGAGCCGTGGGTCAGGTGGCCGCCGGCCGCCAGATCCATGCCCAGGAAGGTATCGCCGGGCGTCAGCAGGGCCTGGAACACCGCCTGGTTGGCCTGGGCGCCCGAGTGCGGCTGGACGTTGGCGAAGGCGCAGCCGAACAGCGCCTTGGCGCGCTCACGGGCGAGGTTCTCGGTGACGTCGACATATTCGCAGCCGCCGTAGTAGCGGCGGCCGGGATAGCCCTCGGCGTATTTGTTGGTGAGGACCGACCCCTGCGCTTCAAGCACCGCCTTCGAGACGATGTTTTCGGAGGCGATCAGTTCGATCTGTTCCTTCTGCCGGCCCAGTTCGCCCTGGATCCCGCGGTGGATATCGGGATCAGCCTCGGCGAGGCTCTTCGAGAAATAGGCGTCGTGGGTGAAGGCGGTCACGAAGGAGCCCCGATACTAGAGTTGCGCCGAAACAGGCGACTCCTCTACGCCGCCGACCGACCGACCACAACATCTGGTGGGTCAGCGCGACGCCAGCGCCCGCTTCAGCTTGGCGATGGCGATCCGCTCGAGACCCGTCCGCTCCGTCACCGGTCCGATCGCCGAGGCCTCGACGCCCGTGGCGACGTGCACGGCGGAGCATTTCAGATAGGCCCCGTTGCGGGTCAGTTCGACGATGACCTCGCCGATGTCTGGCTCAGGCGACGGCAGGGAGGCGCGCCACGTTGCAGTGGGTCCACAGCCGGTCCATCGCCCTGACGAGGTCGTCCATCATGGCGTCGGTGTGGTTCGGCGACGGCGTGAAGCGCAGTCGCTCGGTGCCCTTGGGCACGGTCGGATAGTTGATCGGCTGGACATAGACGCCGTGCTCTTCCAGCAGCATGTCCGAGATCATCTTGGTGTGGACCGGATCGCCCACGAACACGGGC
>NZ_DDRM01000013.1:0-8861 GCF_002343105.1 Brevundimonas sp. UBA2416 | reverse complement strand
CACCAACTAGCTAATCAGACGCGGGCCGCTCTAAAGGCGATAAATCTTTCCCCCGAAGGGCACATTCGGCATTACCACCCGTTTCCAGGAGCTATTCCGAACCTAAAGGCACGTTCCCACGTGTTACTCACCCGTCCGCCACTAACCCCGAAGGGTCCGTTCGACTTGCATGTGTTAGGCCTGCCGCCAGCGTTCGCTCTGAGCCAGGATCAAACTCTCAGGTTGAGTTGACTTCTGACCTAAGCAGATCGGACCGAAATCCGATTTGGCATTAGTTCTACGTATTATTGACGAGATCCCACGAACGTCTCTCCGAAGAGCGACGTCATGGTGTCTTTTCAAAAAGACCGCAGATGTCAGTGTCGATAGACAGTCCCGAAGGACTATCGCTAGGACACCGCCGCCTGCGTTTCTCTTTCCAGATCAACGATTTCAAAGACCGTAGAAGCCGGCTGACCGGCCCCACCGTTTAACGCCCGGTGACGGCGGAGGCGGCGATGTAGTCGCCTCGCTATTCCGTGTCAAGCGGATATTCCGAAGAACATCCTCTTTCCAGTAGTCCCGCCCGGAGGCGAGGGAGGCGCTGTTTAGCGTCTCATTTTTCCGCGTCAAGTGGTTCTTTTTAAAGAAGAACCTCTGTCTGCGAACCCGCCCCGGAGGGCGGCGGAGGCGGCTGTCTAGAGAGAGCCATTCTCCGTGTCAATCGGGCTTTTCAGCCATTTCGCGGAGAATGAAATCCGAGGACTTCAGGCCGCAAAAAACCGTCTGGAAAGCCCGAGAGGCTTGCCTCTGTTTCGTTACCGACGATTCGTTTGGAGCGCGGAACCTAACCGAACACCCTTAAGGAAGCAACCCGCTTTCGCGACTTTCTTCCCGAGGAACCCTGGAGGCTTTCGTCTCCGTGGCCCCGGCGGCCGGCCCGTTTCCGAGCGAGGCGGCGATATACGCAGCGACCGTTTCGTCCGCAACCGGAATCCGACAGTTTCACGAACTTTCTCGCGGAGTCCCGATCGCCCAAGCGTGGCCGTAAAGAGGCCGACCTAGCCCGCTATATAGGTACGCAGGGATTCCGCTTCCTGGGTGGCTTCGGCGATCTGGCATTTGACCACATCCCCGATCGAGATCACCCCGGCCAGCCGCCCGTCCCTCAGCACGGGAAGATGCCGGATCCGGCGGTCGGTCATCCGGCCCATCAGAATCGCCACCGTCTCCCCGGGCGCGGCGAAGATGACTTCGCTGGTCATATAGGCGGACACCGGACGGGCCAGCGCGGGCTGCCCGTCGCGGGCCACGGCCTTGACCACATCCCTTTCGGACAGAACCCCGACCACCTTGTCCTTGTCGCAGACCATGAGAGCGCCGACCTTCAGCCGGTCCAGCTCCCCGCAGGCGTCGCCCAGCGGCATATCCGGCCCAATGGCGTAGACGGCGTCGCCCTTGTCCTTGAGAATTTCGGCGACCAGCATCGCGGCTCCTCCCTCTCTTTATATAGAGCGCGGCCGCGGACGGCCCGCTTCAGACGTCAGGGTCGCGCAGATCGGGCGGGGAAGCAAATGGCTCGGGGCGTGATCCGAACGCCTTCGCCCACGGACCGATCAGCAAGGCCCCGCAGACGAATCCGAACGCATGGGCCTCCCAGGCGATCCGCGCGCCGTCCATGCCCGGGGCCAGCCCGATCAGACCGACGGCGGCGTTCACCGCCATGATCACAGCCGTCGTCGTCAGGAACCCCCGGTCCTGAAGCGGCCGCAGCCTCTGGTTCCGTCGGCCCAGCAGCCGAAGCGCGCCGCCCATCAGGCCGAAGACCGCGCCGGACGCCCCGATCAGCGAATCATAGCTGTCCGGATGGACCAGGCCATAGCCCCCCGTCGCGACCAGTCCGCACGCTATATAGAAGAGCAGGAAGCTGACGGCGCCCCTCGACCCGCCCATCAGACGCGCCAGAGGCGGTCCGAAGGCAAGGGCGCCGGCGGCGTTCATCGCCACATGGGCCCAGCCCCCGTGCACGAACATCGAGGTCAGGAGTCCCGGCCACCACTCCCCCGTCCACAGGGACGACGGCCGAAAGGCCAGCGACAGCCCGGCGTCGGGCAGGCGTTCCTGAATCAGGTAGAGCGCCGGCATCGACCCGGCGAGCAACACGCTCACCGTCGGCGCATTCAGAATCCGTTCGGCGGGCGGTTGGGTCAGGTCGGTCTCCGGAGAAAGATGCTGTCGCCTCCGTCGGGCGCCAAACGTCATCATGGCAAGCGCTTCTTAATAACCATGACCCAGATTGGCACGCAGGGTCCTTGCCGGCCCGTAAACCATGTTTGCGTGGAGTCGCCCGTCATGATCGTCAGGACAAAGGCACTGCCAGCCCTCGTCGCCGTCGCCGTTGCGACGCTGGCCCTGCCCGCCGTCGCGGCGGCGCAGTCGGCGGGATCGTCCGGTATGGGGGCCTATTCGGCCGGCTACGGCGGAGCGCGCTACACCACCGCCCGTCCGCAATCCGGCTCGACGCGGGACGCCAACGGCAACCGACTCATCGTGGACGGAATCATCCAGGCGGGCGCCAGCACCTATTCCAGCGCCAGCGGCGGCGTGTCTTCCAGCTACTCCGGAGCGGGGGGCGCAGGGGGAACAGCCATCGGCGGCTCAACCGCCATCGGCAACAGCCTGAACGTCGTGGTCCAGGGCAATCACAACACGGTCATCGTCAACTCGAGCCAGGTCAACAACGGCGCCGTCACCGCCGGAACGAGCCTGAACGGGACCCTGAGGCTTCCATGATCGCTGGCTCCATTTCACGGCGCCTGAGAACGGCTGTCGCCGCCTGTGCGACGGCGGCGTTGCTGAGCGGCTGTATCTCGTCCTCGGCCGGTCCGCAGGGTCTGTACGCCACGCCCATCGGCAATGCGCCGGTCACGGCCAATCCGACCCCCTACTCCGCCGCCCTCTATTGCATGGCCGATTACGCCCGGCGCTATAACCTGCCCTCCCCGCGCATCGCCGTGGGACGGATCGCGGACTACACCGGCACGGTCTCCGCCGATGGCGGTCGCCAGATCACCGGCGGCGCCTCGCTGATGGCCATGACGGCCCTGGCCAAGTCCGGCGCGCGGATGGTCGAGCGTTACGACACCTCGGTTTCCGAGATGGAGCTGCGCTACGCCAACAACCGGTTGATCGGCGACGACGGCCCCGGCGGCGCCGACGATGTCCAGTACCGCCGCATCATTGCGGGCTCGGTCCCCGGCACGGACTTCTACATCATCGGCGGCATCACCGAGGTGAACTACAATATCCGTTCGGGCGGTTTCGACGCCGCCGCGGGCCAAGCCTCCAGCCAGACACCGCTGTCGACGGCGTTCGCGGCCAAGGCCTATGTGATGAACATCGGCATCGACCTGCGACTGATCCAGACCACCACGCTCGAGGTCGTCGACGTCGTCTCCTACCAGAAGCAGATCATTGGTCGCGAAATCTCGGCCGGCGTGTTCGACTTCCTGAACGGCAATGTCTTCGACATCTCCGCCGGTGAAGGCGGGCTGGAACCGGTCCAGCTGGCCGTGCGGGCGCTCATCGAGCGCGCGACGGTGGAGTTCATGGCCAACCTCTACGGCGCTCCCGGACCGGAAGTCTGCCTCAGCGCCGGACCGGATCCCCTGGGCGGCACGGTCGGCCCGACCGGAGGCTATTATGCCGCTTACCCCAACACGGACACGAACAATGGCGAAACCCGCGCGGATCCGTCTCGCTGGCACGATCGCCGCGACGGTGCTGTGCGCCGCAGCCGCTACTGAGGCCGCCGCGCAGGACGGCACGATCGTCCTCAATCAGCAACTGCAACTGGGCGACGTCTTCGCCGGCCAGACGCTGAACGTCGTCGATTCGCAGGATCAGGTGACGGTCCAGACCTCGGCCCAGGGCAACAGCGCCTCGGGCGCCGTCTATAATGGCTCGATCACCGTCCAGTCCGACCAGACGATGCAGGGCGACGCGGTGGCGACCACCGACATCACCCTGGGTGGCGACACCTATGGCGTGGTCAACGCCACGACCCAGGCCGGCGGCAACTATCTGGCGGTCAGCGCCTACGACGCCAGCCTGACCCTCGACGCGACCCAGACGACCGACGACGGCCTGATCAGCGCCACCACCGAGATCGGCGACAGCACCGCGCGCCTGCACGCCGGCGCCGCCGTCGGAGCGTCGGCCATCTCCAACACCGTGGCCGCCTACGGACAGACCTCGTTCGTCAGCGGGACGATCGACCAGTCCTCGTCCGCCATCGTCCGATCCTTCGGCCGGATCGAGAGCCAGTACATCCCGGCCGAGGCCAGTGTGACCAGCCAGGCCATCGTCAACGCCATCGCGGTCAACAGCGACAGCACCTCGGGCCAGAACCTCAGCATCGCCCAGCGCTCTTTCGGCAGCTTCATCGAAGCCGAGGCCAGCGCCAACGCCGGCAATGCCTGGGATCTCGCCGCCCGCGCCCGCGCCACCGCCAACCAGGCTGTGCTCTATAACGAGGGCGGTTCGGTCGTGAATGCGTCGGACCAGAGGAACTCCAGCTTCGTTCGCGCCTCGGCCCTGACCACCGCCTATGACTACGGTCGCGCCGAAGCCTATGCCCGCGGGGCGGCGAACGAGCTGTCGGTCGGCAACAACGACATCTACGTCGAGATCGACAACACCCAGTTCAACACGGGCGGCGTCGATGTGATCTCCAACTTCTCGGGAACGAACGGCTACGACGTCTACGTTGGCGCGGACGCCGTCGGCAACAGCGTCACCGGCTACGCCTGCTCGGATTGCGAAGGCCGTCTGGAAGCCCGCAACACCCAGACCAACACGGGCGATGTATCTGCGGTCGCCAACACAACCGTCGCGGGCTCGAACCGTTCGGTGATCTCCGGCGCCAATGCGGTCGGAAACTCGGCCAGCTTCTACGTCTCGCGACCTGGAAATTAACATTCGGTAACTTGAGCCTTGTCGCCCCGTCGCCGAAGGGTTGCTCGGGGCGTCGGCGATAGGTGTATTGCGGTCCTTGCCATTTGTCCGGCGCGGCCCCGATCCGGGAGCCTTCGCGCCCTTCGGAAAGAGACCGATAATGCGTTCCGCCCGTCTGTTCCTGCTTGTCGCGGCTTCCGTAGCCGCCCTGACCGCAGCCGCTCCGGCCCTCGCGCAGGTCCAGCCTTCCGATCCATGGGCCCATGCGACGAGCGACATTCCCGTGGACGCCAATGTCCGTTTCGGCGTCCTGCCCAACGGGATGCAATACGCCGTCATGCGCAACGCCACCCCGCCCGGACAGGCGTCACTGCGTTTGCGCATCGACGCCGGCTCGCTGATGGAGAACGAGGATCAGCTCGGTCTCGCCCACTTCATGGAGCACATGGCCTTCAACGGGACGACCAACATCCCCGAGAATGAGCTGCTTCGCATCCTCGAGCGTCTGGGTCTGGCCTTCGGGGCCGACACCAACGCCGCGACCGGCTTTGACCAGACCTTCTACCAACTCGAACTGCCGCGCACGAACGACGAGACCGTCGATGCGGCCCTGCGCATCATGCGCGAGCAGGTGTCCGAGGCGCTGATGGATCCCGCCGCCCTGGATGCCGAACGCGGCGTGATCGAAGGCGAGGAGCGGACCCGCAACACGCCCGGCCTCCGCTCCGCCAAGGCGCAGCTGGCGCTGCTGGCTCCGGGCCAGCGTCTGTCCAACCGCTTTCCGATCGGCGACCTGAACATCATCCGCACCGCGCCGCGCGAACGGTTCGTCGAATTCTATCACGCCTACTACCGTCCCAACCGGGCGACCTTCATCGCCGTCGGCGACTTCGACGTTGATGTCATGGAAGGCAAGATCCGCGCGGCCTTCGAAAGCTGGGAGCCGAAGGCCGCCGACGGTCCGGAGCCCGATCTGGGCACGGTCCAGCCGCGTGGACCCCAGACCAGCATTCTGGTCGAACCCGGCATCCAGTCATCGATCCAGCTCAACTGGGTCCGCGATCCCGATCTGGACCCGGACACCGTCGCCGAGCGCCGCTCGAACCTGATCCGGAACCTTGGTCTGGCCGTGCTGAACCGTCGCCTCGGGGAAATCTCCCGTCAGGACAACGCCCCCATCATCGCCGCCGGCGCGTCCAGCTCGACCGTGGTGGACAGTCTGGAGATCGGCGGGATCAACGCCACCTTCAATCCGGGCGGCTGGCAGCGCGCGCTTGAGACGATCGAACAGGAACAGCGCCGTCTGGTCCAGTTCGGCGTATCGGACGCCGAACTGCAGCGCGAGATCACCGACACCCGCACGGCGCTGGAGAACGCCGCCGCCGCCGCCGCGACCCGTACCACGCCGGGTCTGGTCAATGGCCTGCTGAACGCCGCGAACAACCAGACTGTCTTCACCGCCCCGGCGACAAACCTGGCCCTGTTCAACCAGGCCGTCGAAGGCCTGACGGCGGCGCAGGTGAACAGCGTCCTGCCGCCTGTCTTTGAAGGACAGGGCCCGGTGATCCTCGTCATCACCCCGGTCGAGATCGAAGGCGGGGCGGATGCCGTCACCGCCGCGCTCGAGGCCTCGCGTCAAGCGCCGGTCGCGGCCCCTGCCGCCCAGGCGCAGCTCGACTGGCCCTACGCCAACTTCGGTCCCGCGTCGGCCCCGACAGACCGTACCGAACTGACCGCTGTTGGAGCCACGGTCGTCACCTTCCCGAACGGCGTGCGCCTGACGGTGAAGCCGACCACCTTCCGTGACGAGCAAATCCTGGTCAGTGTTCGGACCGGAATCGGCGAGCTGGCCCTGCCGACCGACCGCTCCACCCCGCTGGCCTTCGCCGGCTTCGTATTCCAGTCGGGCGGACTCGGCAGGCTCACGGCAGATGAGATCAACCGCGTACTCAGCGGCCGCATCTACAGCGTCGGCTTCAGCGCCGACAGCGACGCCTGGCAGCTGTCGGGCGCCACCCGGCCCGCGGATCTGAACCTGCAGATGCAGGTTCTGGCGGCCTATCTGACCGATCCGGGCCTGCGCCCCGCGCCGTTCCAGCAGATCCAGGCGCTGTTCCCGCAGATCATCGCCCAGCAGATGGCCACGCCGGGCGGCGCCTTCGCCCTCCAGTCCGGCGAGCTTCTCGCCAGCGGCGACAAGCGCGAGTCGCTTCCGACGGCTGCCGAGGTTGGCTCCTGGACGATCGAGCAACTGCGCAGCGGCGTCACCGCTGGTCTGGCCTCCGGCCCGATCGACGTGACGGTGGTCGGCGACGTGACGGTGGAAGACGCGATCGCCGCCGTCTCAACGACCTTCGGAGCCCTGCCCGCTCGCGGCCCGGCGCCCCAGCCGGCGCCGGGCGCCACCGAGCGACGCTTCCCGGCCGGCACGCCCGAGCCGGTCGTGCTGAAGCACACCGGCCCCGGCGAGCAGGGGCTGGCCTACATCGCTTGGCCGACCACCGACTCGGTCGTCGACCGCACGGAGGCCCGGACGATCCAGATCCTCGGCGAGGTCATGAGCCTGCGCGCCACCGAAGAGATCCGCGAGCGGCTGGCCATCGCCTATTCCCCCGGGGTCGGCGCGAGTTCATCCGACACCTTCGCGGGCTACGGCTCGATCTTCGTCCAGGCGCTGACTCGCCCTGAGTCCTTCACGGCCTTCTACGACGCCGTGAACGCCATCACGGCCTCGCTCCGGGATACGCCGATCACGGAAGACGAGCTGAACCGGGCCCGTCTGCCCGAGGTAGAGCGGCTGAAGCGCACCCAGGCCGGGAACGAATACTGGCTGGGCCAACTGTCCGGCGTGGCCGCCAATCCGGCTGACGTCGAACAGATCCTGACCCACATCTCCGATCTGGAGGCCATCACCGTGGCCGACATCCAGCGGGCGGCGCGTCAGTATCTGCGGCCCGACACGGCCTGGCGCGGTGTGGCGGTCTCCGACAACCCCGTCGCCCCGGCCGCAGCGGCCCCGGCGCAATAGGCGAAAAAAGGCCCCGGTCCTTGCGGATCGGGGCCAGTTTGCTTCTCAGGATCGTCGACGGAGCCGACGGTCGCACTCTGGGCCGCCGCGACTGACGCGCGGCTGAACGGCCCGGTTCACCTGCTGGTCAGAAAACCCGACCGCCGACGCCGCCGTCCAGGGTGATCGTCGCGCCCTGCACGGCGTAGCCGGCCTGCTCGACCACTTCCTCGCGGTATTCCGTATAGGTCTCCTCGCGGACCCAGGTCAGGATCTTCACGCCCGCGCCATAGCGGCGCAGCAGCGAGCGTTCGTTGCATTCGCGCTCGGCCCGCTGGGCCTTGCACTCGATCCGGCCGCCGCGGCCGTGCCAGAGGGCCTCGCCCTTGCGGCAGTCCATCGTTTCGCCGCGCCCGAAATCGACATGGCCCTCGTATTCAGCCCAGGTGATCTGCAGCCAGGTGCCGGCGAGGCAGCGATACAGCTCCCCCTCATAGTCGCCGTCCACGTCCCGGTCGGGACGCACCTGCGAAGCCGGATGCGGTACATTGCGGTCATCGATGCAGAAGGCGCGGATGACGACCCGCTTCTCCCAGCGACGCCGGGCCTCATAGGGCACGCGAATGACCTGCCGGACACGCGCGCCCTCGACCATCAGGCCGTTGATCGTGGTCGGATAGGGCTGGTCCACCGTCACATAGGCTGAACCGCCGCCGCCACCGCCGGTGGAGAAGCTGCCGGCGCGAGCGCCGATTCCCGCGCGGGCGCCGGCGCTGGCGCCCGAGTTGGCGTTGGAGTTCGAGTTCGCGTTCACATTGACGTTGACGTTGATGTTGCCGCCGCCAAACGGGGGGGGAGGCGGCGTCTCGCAACACGGCGGTGGCGGTGGGGGCGGCGGCGGGGGTTCGCAGCACGGCGG
>NZ_DDRM01000007.1:74134-74553 GCF_002343105.1 Brevundimonas sp. UBA2416 | reverse complement strand
CCAGCTGCACCGCGATCCATTTGGCCCAGTCGACCGGCGTCGAGACGAAGCCGCCCGCCGCCCCCGCCGCCGCCCAGTCCCAGACTTCCTGGATCGACTGGCCAATCGTCTGCATCGGACCCTGATAGCGCAGCGGCGGTCCGATCCGGCCGTGCGGCAGGGCCGACTTCGCGGGATCGGCCGCGGTCATCACGGGCAGGGTTTCGGTCATCCCCAGCCGGTCCAGAATCCGCGTCTGGATGAACTGTTCCCACGGCATGCCCGAAGCCGCGGCGACCACCTCGCCCGCCACCACGAACATCAGATTGCAGTAGTGGTAGGTCGTGCGGAACGTATCCTCGATCGGCACATGCGGCACGGCGGCCATGATCTCCGCCCGCGTCCGGTCGCTGTTCGGCCAGAACAGCAGGTCGCCGGCG
>NZ_DDRM01000007.1:35993-74035 GCF_002343105.1 Brevundimonas sp. UBA2416 | reverse complement strand
GGCCAGAACAGCAGGTCGCCGGCGCCGAGGCCGAAGCCGATCCGGTGGCTGACCAGATCGCGCACCGTCACCACCGCGTTCAGTTCGGGCTTCGACAGGGCGAAACCGGGCAGATAGGTCCGCACCGGCTCGTCCCACTTCACCTTCCCCTCGTCGATCAGAATGGCCAGGGCGGCGCAGGTCACCGCCTTGGTGTTCGAGGCGATGGCGAACAATGTGTGCTCATCCACCGCCGCCCCGCCGATGGCCCGCACGCCGTATCCGCGCGTCAACACGGCCTGTCCGTCCTTCACGACGGCGACCGACACGGCCGGCTGATCAGGGAAGCCGGCCATGACCTGCTTCACATAGGCGTCGACCTGATCCGCCAGCGAGGCGCTGTCATTGGCCGCCGCCTGCGCCCAGCCGGTCGAGGGCAGGGCGGCCGCTCCGGCCACGGACGAAACCAGCGCTGCGCGGCGGGTAAGGCGGATGGACATGCAGGGGCTCCGGTCAGGGTTCGGCGCGGACGCTAGAACAATCGTCTGCCGAGTTGAACCTGCCGTCGCGTCTTTGGCGAGGTGTGCGTTGTGATGAACCATCCATATCCGCCTCAGCCCCGCGTCTCCCACGCCATCCACAAGGCCACGACGGCGATGCCGCCGGCCATCACGGCGCGCAGCACCGGTCCCTGCACCCGCGTCAGCACCATCCCGCTGGCCCCGGCGGCGCCCAGCACGATCAGCGAATGAACCGCCACCGCCACCGCCAGATGCAGGCCGCCCAGCGTCAGCGCCTGCGCCAGCGGCGACCCGTGATCCGGCCGCATGAAGGTCGGCAGCAGGGCGACATAGAAGACCGCCGCCTTGGGGTTCAGCAGATTGCCGGTCATGCCGCGCAGGAACAGGCCGCGCATCGTCCGCACCTCGGCGCCATCGCCGGCGGCCGGATCGCCCTCTCCGCGCCAGGCCTCCCACGCCAGCCACAGCAGGAACACCACCCCGGCCCAGCGGATGATCTGGTACAGCGGCGGCCAGATCAGCAGCATCTGGGTCAGGCCGAAGGCGGCGGCCAGCATCCAGACGGCCAGACCGACCGTCACCCCCGCCACAGCCGCAAACCCGGCCAGCCGCCCGCGTCCCAGCGAAACCAGCGCCAGCCAGCCCATATTGGGACCGGGCGTCAGCTCGATCAGGGCCACGGCCACCAGGAACGGGGCGATGACCACAGGATCGACGGGCCAGGCGGCGTGGGGGATCAAGCGGGCGCTCCAGCGACCATCAAGGTCTGTGTCCCGACCTATCCTCCCGCCGGCCGGAAGACCAGCAGCCGGCCGCGACCACCCGCTGCTGGCGATCGTCAATCTGAGGCGGAAAGGTGGCGGGTTCTGACGGCGGCGTCATGAATAAGATGTAACTCGCGCCGGCTCAGCCCGACCGATATGGAAAGGAAACTTGACGGGCTGTGCCGCCCGACCACGCGCAGGGGGCGCACGCCATGACTTCCATCCGTTTCCTGCTGCTCATCGGCACAGCCCTGGCCACCTCGTCGGGCGCCGCCATCGCCCAGACGCCTGCGCCTGCGGCTCCCGCACAGACCCCGCCGCCCGCGCCCGCCGCGGCGGCTCCCCAGGAAGAAGCGCCGGCCGGGGAGGCCGACAAGCCCGCCGAGGACGCCGCCGCGCTCGACGACGTGGTCGTCACCGCCCGCCCCAATGACATCCGCACCTCCAGCGAGGGCACCAGCTACAGCCTCGCCAACGACCTCCAGGCCCAGACCGGCACCCTGGCCGAGGCCCTGCGCAACATCCCCTCGGTCGAGGTCGATCCCGACGGCAATGTCAGCCTGCGCGGCGACGCCAATGTCACCATCCTGGTCGACGGCCGGCCCGCCAGCCAGTTCAACGGTCCCAGCCGGGGCCAGCTGCTGCAGCAGATTCCCGCCGCCCAGTATGCCCGTATCGAGATCCTGACCAATCCGTCCGCCGCCTTCAGCCCCGAGGGCTCCGGCGGGGTCATCAACCTGATCTCCAAACCGACCACCGTCCGCCCCGGACGCACCACGGCCGGCTCACTGCGCGCCAATGTCGGCGACACCGGCCGCTACAACATCGGCGGCAGCCTCTCGCATGTGAATGGGCCGACCACCCTGTCCGCCGACGTCGGCGTGCGCCATGACGCCTATCTGCAGGAACTGCAGCGACTGCGGACGCGGTTTGACGCCGGTTCCGGCCGGTTCCTCGAGGCCCGGCAGAGCCAGAATGTCGAGGGCGATTCCGACAGCGTCTTCGTCCGCCTGGCGGTCGAGCACAATCTCGACGACAAGACCCAGCTGACCGGCGATGTGCGCCATACGGACGTCGACAGCTTCGCCGACAGTCTCGACCTGTATGAGGCCGACGCGGCCGGCGGCGGCATCGCCTCGGCCTATCGTCGCCTCTCGGGCGGCGGCTTCCAGGGCCAGTTCTCCGGCGCCAGCGCCCGCGTCCTGCGCCGTTTCGACGCGGCGGGCCATGAGTGGTCCAACGAGCTGCGCTATGATCGCAACCGCTTCGGCGTCGAGCTCGCCACCCTGGCCGACCAGTTGATCCCGGTGGCGGCCCCCTTCAACGAGCTGCTCAGCAACCAGAACCGCCAGGACCAGATCGGTTTCACCAGCGCCTATGTCCGGCCGATGGCCGACGGCGGCCGCCTGCGGCTGGGCTATGAGCGGCAGGCCCTGACCCTCGAACAGGACAACCTCTTCGCCCGCGGGCCCACCCCGTCGACGCTGGTCACCGACCCGGTCGTGTCCAATGAGTTCCACCTCGATCAGACGGTGCACGCCGTCTATGCGACCCTGGAACGGCCCTTCGGCGAGAAGCTGACCGCCCAGTTCGGCCTGCGCCTCGAGCAGGCGGACCTCGAGCTGAACCAGATCACCACCGGCCTGCGGTCGTCGCAGGACTATTTCCGCGCCTATCCGACCCTGAACGTCTCGTATCAGCTGGACGACATGCAGACCCTGCGGGCCAGCTACGGCCGCCGGATCCAGCGCCCCGGCCCCGGCGACCTCAACCCCTTCCTGACCTATCAGGACAGTCTGAACCGCCGCTCCGGCAACCCCGACCTGCTGCCGCAGGAAACCGACGCCCTGGAGCTGAGCTGGGGCTATCGCCAGCAGCAGACCTTCTACCAGGCCACCCTCTACTACCGTGACACCCGCGACGCCTTCACCCCGGTCACCACCGATCTGGGCGGCGGCGTCTTCCTGACCCGGCCCGAGAACCTCGGGGCCAGCACCTCGACCGGTCTCGAACTGGTGGCCAGCGGGGCCCTGCATCCGACCCTGCGCTACAACGCCAGCCTCAACCTCTTCCGCCAGCAGATCGACGCCGCCGGCCTCGTCGGCACGGTCGACAGCGAGGGCGAGAGCGTCTCCGGTCGTCTGACCGTGAACTGGACCCCGACCCAGGAGGACTTCCTCCAGGTGTCCGGCATCTGGGGCGGCGAGCAGCTGCTGGCCCAGGGCAGTCGCGAACAGTCGACCCTCGTCAACCTCGGCTATCGCCGCAAGCTGAGCGATTCCTGGTCGTTCAATGTCACGGTCCGGGATGTGTTCGACGATTTCGGCTCCACCACCACCCTCGTCACCCCGACCTTCACCGACCGGTCGGACCAGGTCTTCGGCGGCCGCGCGGCCTTCATCGGCCTGACCTGGAGCTTCGGCGGCGGCCAGCGGCGGCCGGAACAGTTCGACTTCTCGGCCCCGACCACCGGCGGGTGATCCCGCCGGCTTCGGCCGCCCCTCTTGCGTGACGTTTCGGTCACACCCACCTGAGCTGCAGCCGCACGGCGCGTTGCTTGCATCAGAGGGCGCGTCGGCGGATTCCGCCTGACAGGGGATGCCCAAGTGAATCTCGACCTCTACTCCGACCGCGCCAAACAGGCCGTCCAGTCCGCCCAGTCGCTGGCCCTCGCCCGCCGGCACCAGCAGTTCGCTCCCGAGCACCTGCTCAAGGTGCTGCTGGAAGAGCGCGACGGCCTCGCCCGCAACCTGATCACCGCCGCCGGCGGCGACCCGGCAAAGGCCGAGACCGCGACCGAAACCGCCCTGAAGAAGCGCGCCCAGGTCACCGGCGGCAACGGCCAGATCTATCTCGACGGCGACACCGCCCGGGTCTTCGCCTCCGCCGAGGAGGCCTCGAAAAAGGCCGGAGACGCCTTCGTCACCACCGAACGCCTGCTCAGCGCCATCGCGCGTGAAGGCGGGGTGGCCGCCGAAGTCCTGAAATCCGTCGGCGCCACCCCCGACAAGCTCGACGCCGCCATCGCCGAGGTCCGCAAGGGCAAGACCGCCGACAGCGCCGGGGCCGAGGACGCCTATGACGCCCTCAAACGCTATGCCCGCGACCTGACCCTGGCCGCCCGCGACGGCAAGATCGACCCGGTCATCGGCCGCGATGAGGAGATCCGGCGCACCATCCAGGTCCTCGCCCGCCGCACCAAGAACAACCCCGTCCTGATCGGCGAGCCCGGCGTCGGCAAGACCGCCATCGTCGAGGGCCTGGCCCTGCGCATCGTCAACGGCGACGTGCCCGAGAGCCTGCGCGACAAGACCGTCATGGCCCTCGACATGGGCTCCCTGATCGCCGGCGCCAAATACCGCGGCGAGTTCGAGGAGCGTCTGAAAGCGGTCCTCGCCGAGGTCACCGCCGCCGAAGGCGGCATCATCCTGTTCATCGACGAGATGCACACCCTGGTCGGCGCCGGAAAGGGCGACGGCGCCATGGACGCCTCCAACCTGCTCAAGCCCGCCCTCGCCCGCGGCGAACTCCACTGCGTCGGCGCCACCACCCTCGATGAGTACCGCAAACACGTCGAGAAGGACGCGGCCCTCGCCCGCCGCTTCCAGCCGGTCTTCATCGAGGAGCCGAGCGTCGAGGACACCGTCTCCATCCTGCGCGGCATCAAGGAGAAGTATGAGGTCCACCACGGCGTCCGCATCTCCGACAGCGCCATCGTCGCCGCCGCCACCCTTAGCCACCGCTACATCACCGACCGCTTCCTGCCCGACAAGGCCATCGACCTGATCGACGAGGCGGCGAGCCGCGTCCGCATGGCCGTCGATTCCAAGCCCGAGGCGCTCGACGAGATCGACCGCCGTCTGGTCCAGCTGAAGATCGAGCGCGAGGCCCTGAAGAAGGAGACCGACAAGGCCTCGGTCGCCCGCCTCGAAAAACTGGAAGACGAGATCATCGACCTCGAAGCCGAGTCCGAAGACCTCACGACGCGCTGGAGGTCCGAGAAGGAAAAGGTGGGGCAGGGGGCCCAGCTGCGCGAAACCCTCGACCGCCTGCGCGCCGAACTGATCGCCGTCCAGCGCGCCGGCGACCTCGGCCGCGCGTCAGAGATCGCCTACGGCCAGATCCCCCAGATCGAGAAACAGCTCGCCGACGCCGAGGCCGCGGAAGCCGACAAGTCCGGCCCCCTGACCCCCGAGGTCGTCGACGCCGAACAAATCGCCCAGGTGGTCTCCCGCTGGACCGGCGTCCCCGTCGACAAGATGCTGGAGGGCGAGCGCGAGAAGCTGCTGGCCATGGAGGACGCCCTGCGCGCCCGCGTCGTCGGCCAGGACGAGGCCCTGACCGCCGTCGCCGACGCCGTGCGCCGCGCCCGCGCCGGCCTCAACGACCCCAACCGCCCGCTGGGCAGCTTCCTCTTCCTCGGCCCCACCGGCGTCGGCAAGACCGAGCTGACCAAGGCCCTCGCCGCCTTCCTGTTCGACGACGAGGCCGCCATCACCCGGATGGACATGTCGGAATACATGGAGAAGCACAGCGTCTCCCGCCTGATCGGCGCCCCGCCCGGATACGTCGGCTATGACGAGGGCGGCGCCCTGACAGAAGCTGTCCGTAGGCGCCCCTATCAGGTCGTCCTGTTCGACGAGGTCGAAAAGGCCCATCCCGACGTCTTCAACGTCCTGCTGCAGGTGCTCGACGACGGCCGCCTGACCGACGGCCAGGGCCGCGTCATCGACTTCAAGAACACCCTGATCATCATGACGTCCAACCTCGGCTCGGAGGCCCTGGCCAACCAGGGCGAGGGCGACGACGTCGAGACGGTCCGCCCCTACGTCATGGAACAGGTCCGCGGCCATTTCCGCCCCGAATTCCTCAACCGCATCGACGAGATCATCCTCTTCCGCCGCCTCGGCCGCGACCAGATGGCCGGCATCGTCCGCATACAGATGGCCCGGTTCGAGAAACTGCTGGCCGACCGCCGCCTGACCCTGTCGCTGGACGACAGCGCCTACGCCTGGCTGGCCGACAAGGGCTACGACCCGGTGTACGGGGCGCGGCCGTTGAAGCGCGTCATCCAGAAGGACCTCGTCGACCCGATCGCGAAGAAGCTGCTGGCCGGGGAGATCGAGGACGGGAGCGTGATCGCCGTGTCAGCGGGGGAGGGCGGGCTGAGCATCGGCAAAGCCCGCGTCCACTAACTTCCCTTTCGTCATCCTCCGGCAAGCCGCGTCTTCGCGGCGCAGACCGGGGGACCCAGCGGCGCCGAAGGCGAACTGTCCAGCCGCGCTCGCGGCAGGTTCGCGCTCACGCGCGCCGCTGGGTCCCCCGGTCTCCCCCCGCTTGCGCGAGGGTCGCCGGAGGATGACGAAAGGAAAAGAAACGGATAGGTTGTGCGCATGCGCACGCACCGTACCTTCATCGCCACCTATATGATGGGCAGCGGGCAGAACGGGACGATCTATACGGGTATGACCTCCAACCTGTTCGCGCGGGTCTGGAAGCACAAGGCGCACGCCTTCGCCGGCTTCACCGACGACTACGACTGCACCCGCCTGCTCTGGTTCGAGCGCCATGCCTGGGTGGTCGATGCGATCCGGCGCGAGAAGCGGATCAAGAAATGGCTCCGCGACTGGAAGCTGGCGCTGATCGAGCGCGAGAACCCCGACTGGCAAGACCTCGCCGCCGACTGGTTCCCCGTCAACGACCCCAACTGGACCCCGCCCGAAGAGCCGGACTGACCTTTGCGGCCCCCGCTTGACCCCGACCCCTCCACCCCACACCCTCCGCCGCATGAAGCTCGCCCCCGTCCTCCTCATTCTCGCCGCCGTCGCCTTCGCCGCGGCCGCCGGAAGCTGGCAGTGGATCATCGGCCGGTATGCGCCGGGCTATTCGGCGGCGCAGATGTTCATGGACGCCGACCCCGTAGCCAAGCTGTCGATGATGCTGGCCCAGACCCTGACGTTTGGCGCCTTCTTGCTCGGCGTGATCGGCCTGTTCGTCCGCAGCGCGGCGGCGACCTTCCGGATTCTGCTGCTGCTGATCGCCGCCGCCTCGGCCGGGCTCGGCGTCCTGGCCGCCCTCTACGGCTGGATGAATATCCAGACGGCGATCCGCAACCTCGGAGGCGTCTCGTTCGAGGTCGCCGCCCCCTCCTACGCCGAGACGCTTATGGCCCTGTCCGTCGGCCTGTTCGGCGCCCTGGTCGCGCTCGGCTTCCACGCCCTTCTGGCGCGCCGGGCCTGAGCCCATGTGCGCCTCCTATGAAGCCAAATTCTCCGTCACCCAGCTGGTCGAGGCCTTTGACCGGCACGGGGCGCCGCTGGCCTTCCCCGGCGGTCTGCCGAACATCGAGCCGGTCGATGAGGTGCGGCCCACCGATATCGCCCGGGCGGTCCGCGCCACCGACACCGCCGCCGCCGCCGAACTGGCACCCATGCGGTTCGGCTTTCGCGGGCCCGTGCGGCCGGGCGGCAGCAAGCCGCCGCCGGTGATCAATTTCCGCTCCGAGGGCCGCAGCTTCGGCAATGGCGAAACCGGCGGCCGGGCCCTGGTCCCCGCCTCCGGCTTCTATGAATTCACCGGCGACAAATATCCCAAGACCCGCTGGCGGCTGCGCGGCGCCGACGGCGGTTTTCTGGCCCTGGCCGCCGTCTGGCGCGCCGGCCGCGACGGCGAGCCCGATGCCTTCGCCCTGTTGACCGCCGCGCCCGGGCCGGACGTCGCCCCCTATCATACGCGCGGGGTCATCCCCCTGCCGCCGGAACTCTGGGCCGACTGGCTGTTCGACCGCCGTCCGGCGGAGGCGATGCTGCTGCCACCGCCGGCCGGAACCCTGCTGGCCGAGGCCGCGCCGCGCGGCTGAAGGCGACCTTTCCGCCCCGTATCATCCCGTCCCTCTGAACCCCCGACTGTGCCTTCTCGCCCCCTCAGGGGCGGGCGCCGACTTTATTTGCCATCCCCCCTCCGGCGCCCGGCTAGACTCTGATCGTCGCGGCCCGCCTGGCCGCGCCGACGCCTGCCCGGTCTTTGACAATCCCATCCCGACCCCGCCCGACCGCCCCAGGTCCGGCGCGCACCCCGCAAGACCCGAGGGGCGAGAAGACAGCTTTTCGCAATTTTCGGAGGGAAGGCGCCTTCCCGACCCTCGCCTCCGCGAAGCCGTCCGCCGCACACCTGTCCGTTCGCGTTTCGCGAATGAACACCCGGCCCCGTTCGCGAACGGCAGCCGCCTGACCCCGCAATCCGGATGGCGGCGGGCCCGGCGGCCCCTCACGGTCAGTCCATGGAAACGGCCCGGTCGTCGGGCCTCAAACAAAGGGACTACCGCAATGATCCGCATCGCCACCGTCGCCGCCGCCCTGCTGCTCACCGCCGCCCCGGCCCTCGCCCAGTCTGCTGACAACAAGGTCGTCCTGACCTTCGAGACCGGCGCCCGCACCGGCATGGTCATGGTCGCCCTGTACGATACGGCCGCCGCCTTCGATGCCCGCTCCGCCGCCCCGGTCGCCGCCACCGCCGTCAGCGCCTCGGGCCGCGTGGTCGCCACCTTCGAAAACCTGCCCGCCGGCGACTATGCGGTGAAGGCGTTCCACGACGTGAACGGCGACGGCGAGATGAACACCAACCCGTTCGGCATGCCGGTCGAGCCCTATGCCTTCTCCAACAACGCCGTCGGCAACATGGGCCCCGCCCGGTGGTCCGCCGCGCATTTCGCTGTCTCGGGCGAGACGACGCAAACGATCAGCATCCGCTGATCCGCCGCCCGCGCCGCCCATCAGGAGAGACCTTCATGCAAACGTCCCGCCGAAACTTCCTGATGGGCGCCGCCGCCCTGTCAGCCGCCGTGATCACCCCGGAAACGGTCCGCGCCATGGTCGCCATGCAGGCGACCGCCGACTGGGCCCTGGCCACCGCCGACCTCGAGGCCGACATCGCTCCCCGCGCCATGCGGCTGGTCCACGGCCGCGCCCCGGCCGACCTGACGGGGACCCTGTTCCGTAACGGCCCGGGCAAGTTCCGCCGCCCCGGCGGCTCGGCCACCCACTGGTTCGACGGCGACGGCCTGATGCGGGCCTTCCGCGTCAACGACGGCCAGGTCACCCTCGAGGCCCGCTTCGCCGACACCCCCAAACGCCGCTGGGAGAGCGAGATCGACGCCGTCGTCACCCCCGGCTTCGGCACCGTTGGCGACAGCCGCGCCCGCATCGGCGGCACCGATGACGCCAACGCCGCCAACACTGCCGTCATGGTCGCCGGCGACGAGGTCTGGGCTCTCTGGGAAGGCGGCGCGCCGCTGGCCATGAACGCCTCGGACCTGTCGACCAAACGGTTCGTCAGCCTGCGCGACGACCTCAAGGGCATGCCCTTCCAGGCCCATCCCCGCTACGATCCCGACGGCACGATCTGGAACATCGGCCTGGACGCCGACAAGGCCATCATCTGGCGGCTCAACGCCGACCGCAGCCTGCACACAGCCGAGGTCATCGACCTGCCGCGCGCCAGCTTCATGCACGACTTCACCGCCACGGCCCGCCACCTGATCCTGGTGCTCCAGCCCTGGATCTTCGGCCGCAGCGGCCTGCCCTATGCCGCGCGATTCACCTGGAAGCCGGACATGGGGACCCAGGTCCTGGTCATCGACAAGGCCGACCTGTCGCGCCGCCGGATCTTCGAACTGCCGACCTTCAGCTATTTCCATCTCGGCGACGCCTGGGAGGACGCCTCCGGCACGATCCGCTTCGACGTCGCCGCCGGCAAGGACGTGGCCTTCGCCATCGACGGCGCCCGGGTGCTGGTCGAACAGCGCGGCGTGGTGCCCGGCGAACATGCGGTGCTGAACCTGATTACGCTGCATACGGACGGTCGCGCCGAAATGGTCTCCAGCGGCGTCACCGCCGAGTTCCCGAAAAGCGATCCGCGCCGCGCCGGCCTGCCGCGCCGCCTGACCGTCCACGTCGCCGGCGAGCGCCCCGATCGCCCACTGCCCACCGGCCTCGCCACCTGGGACTGGGACACGGGCCGCCCGGACACCTTCCTCTTTGGCGATGCCCAGATCGTGGAAGAGGCGGTCTTCGTCCCGCGCGGCCCGGACGAGGCCGACGCCTGGCTGATCGCCCCCTCGATCAACCTCGCCGAGGGCGTCACCGAACTCCACGCCTTCGACGCCGCCCGCGTCGCCGAGGGCCCGGTCGCCACCTGGCGCGCCGACGTCGCCCTGCCCGCCGGTTTCCACGGGGTGTGGGCGGGGTAGGGCCTCAAGCAGCGAGCCGCCGCGCGATGAGCGTTAGGCCAAAAAGCCCTAGTACCAGCCGGCGTCGCGCAGGGCCCTGGCGTAGCGGCGGCTGACCGGCGCCTCGATGCCGCCCTCCAGCGTCAGGGTCGCCCGGCCGTCGCCGCGGCTGACGTCCCGAACGGCGTCCCTGGCCACCCACCAGCTGCGGTGCGTCTGGGCCCCCTCCAGACCTTCCAGCTCGGTCAGGGCGTCGGACAGCCGCATCAGGATCAGGTCCGATCCGCGGTCGGTATGGATGCGCAGATAATGGTCCTCGGACGACACCGCCCGGATCGCCGCGCCCCTCAGCTTGAACGGCAGCCGGTCGATGAACCGTGCGGGCTTCGCCCCCGGCGCCGCGGCGTGGGTCTGCACGGGGGTCCGCGCCAGGAAGACATTCAGGGCACTGATCGTCGCCGTCACCACCAGCACCGGCCCGATGAAGGCCGGCAGCCGGGCGAGATCAACCGACCGGTCGCCATCGAAAAACCAGCTGGTAAGTGCCCAGACCAGGACCACCAGCGGCCCGGACATCACCAGCGTCAGCGCCACGACCGCCAGCAACGGCCGCCGGTCCATGTCGACATGGCGCTCGACCAGCAGGGAGCAGACATGCCCCCAGAGGGCTCCCATCAGCATGAGCGGCAGCCAGTACGCCAGCCGGAACAGCAGCGACGTCCCGCTCATCCCGAACGCCTCGGTCAGCGCCAGCAGCACCCCGCCGCCGAGCGCCACCCCGAGGCCGCGCAGCAGCCCGCGATCGATCGACAACCGCACGACGTCCCTCGACGTCTCCACCTCGCTCATGCCGGATCCGCCGGCCCGCAGACCGCCCGGAACCCGGCCGCCGCGAACCTGACCATATAGTCGCAGGCGCTCTCCAGATCGCCCGACCGGCACAGCCCGCCGGACAACCGGTCAAGTCTTCCCGTCTCGCCCAGCGTCAGCGTCAGCGCCCCCGAAAGGTTGTGATAGGCCCAGTAAAGATCGACCTCCCGGGCGTTCGGCAGAACGCGCTTGATCAGTTCGATCAGCCGCCGGATCGCCGGGTCATAATAGCGGGCCATGGTCTCGCCGCCGAAAGTAGGGTTGGCGTTGGTCTGGGCCACCAGCGCCGAATAGTGCTTCCACCCCGGCCCGCCCTTCATCGACCACTGGAACGGCGGCCGGAGAAATGCTTCGAACAGGCCTTCAAGCGTCATTCCGTCTCCCATCTCGGCGGAATAGCGGTTGATGGCGTCGACCCGTTCATTGTTCCAGACCTCGGCCCGCCGCAGAAACACCGCGTCGAACAGTCCCCGCTTGGCACCGAAATAGTAGTGGACCAGCGCCGTATCCACGCCCGCCTCCCGCGCCACCTCCCGGATAGTCACGCCATAGAAGCCGTGTTTGGAGAACAGGTCCTCCGCCGCGTCGAGGATCAGGTCCCGCGTATCGGCGGCGCCGGCGGCCTTGGCCTTGGGCGGACGGCCTCGTTTTGCGGTCGGCGCATCGAGCTTGGTCATGAGGCTGAAGCTAGGCCGCATCGCCCCGCCTGTGCAACGGCGCCACAGGTCGGCCTGCCGGTGATGTCATGGAAGCGGAGCCGTTTGACAGGCGGCTGAAAACGATTACGTTCCAGAAAATCATTGAACGCTGAATAAAAGCGTCATCGGGCTGGAAATCACAGGACTGGGGCTACCATGAACCGCTATGTAAAGACCGCCTTGCTTGCCGGAGCCGCCTGGAGCGCGCTCTCCACCTTCGCGATGGCCCAGGACGCCGCGCCGCAGGACGGGGTCTCCGCGCTTGACGACGTCGTTGTCAGCGCCCGCCGCCGCGACGAGCTGCTGAAGGACGTGCCGATCTCGGTCTCGGCCATCGGCGAAGAGCGCCTGGAACAGACCGGCGCCTCGGACATCACCGCCCTGCAGCAGCAGACCCCGAACGCCACTGTTCAGGTCGCCCGCGGTTCGAACTCGACCCTGATCTCCTTCATCCGCGGCGTCGGCCAGCAGGATCCGCTGTGGGGCTTCGAGCCCGGCGTGGGCCTGTATGTCGATGACGTCTACGTCGCCCGCCCGCAGGGCGCCGTTCTCGACATCTATGATGTCCAGCGCATCGAAGTGCTGCGCGGCCCGCAAGGTTCGCTGTACGGCCGCAACACCGTCGGCGGCGCGGTCAAATATGTCACCAACGGCCTGTCGAGCGATCCGGAGCTGACCCTGCGCGGCGCCTTCGGCAGCTTCAACCAGATTGATCTGATGGCAGCCGGCAGCATCCCGCTCGCCGACAATTTCCGCGTCGGCGGCGCGGTCGCCTCGTATCAGCGTGACGGCTACGGCACCAACATCAACACCGGCGCCGAACACTACAACAAGGATGTCCTCGCTGGCCGCATCAGCGCCGAGTGGGAGCCGCGCGACGACATGTCGATCCGCCTCGCCTTTGACCGGGTCCAGGACGACTCCAACCCCCGCCACGGCCACCGTGAACTCGCCGGTGCCACGCCCGCCGGCGCGGTTCTACCGAGCGTCTACGACACCAACGCCGGCGTCGGCGACGACAACTCGGTGATGAACCAGGGCGCTTCGGCGACCATCCGGCTCGATCTGAACGACAACTGGACCTTCAAGTCGATCACCGCCTGGCGCGAGGGCGACACGGACACGGTCATCGATTTCGACAACACGCCTCTGCCCACGCTGGATATCCCCGCCTACTACGCTGATGATCAGCTGACGCAGGAGTTCCAGTTCCTGTTCGACTACGACCGGGTCCAGGGCGTGGCCGGCATCTTCTATCTGGACGGCCATGCCGAGGGCGCCTTCGACACCATCCTGGGCGGCGCCGGCATCGTCATCGGCACCGGTGGCTCGGTCGATACCGAGAGCTGGGCCGGATTCGCCGACGTGAACCTCGACATCACCGACCGCCTGCACCTCGGCATCGGCATGCGCTACACGCTCGACACCAAGACGGGGACGGTGTTCCGGGCCAACTACCTGGGCGCGACCCGCAGCCCCATTCTGGGCGGGACAGTGCGCGCCCCTCTGCTGGTGCGGACCAACTACACCAACACCAAGGACTTCACCCAGTTCACGCCGCGGATCGCGCTTTCCTACGATCTCACGGATGACATGACGACCTACGTCTCGTTCTCGCAGGGCTTCAAGTCGGGCGGCTTCGACATGCGCGGCGACGCCGTGTTCACCCCTGACACGGTCAATGGCTATGACCCCGAAACCGTCGACTCCTGGGAGATCGGTCTGAAGGGCGCGCTCGATCGCCTGACGTTCGCCGCCTCGGCCTTCTACAACGAATACCAGGACCAGCAGGTCACCACCCAGGTGCCCGCTGTTGGCGGCATCGCCAGCTTCGTCGACAACGTCGGCTCCTCGACCTTCTACGGCTTTGAACTCGAGGGTCAGCTCCGCATCCTCGACGGCTTGCACGCCAACTTCGCCGTCGGCTATCTGAACTCCGATTTCGAGGAGTTCCTGCGCTACAATCTCGGCACGGCGATGTACGAGGACATCTCCAGCCAGGTCGTGCTTCAGAACGCTCCGGAATGGACCGGCTATCTCGGCCTCACCTGGATCGGCGACGTCGGCGGCGGCCAGCTGGCGGTGACCCCGTCGGTCAGCTACCGCGGCGACTACAGCCAGTTCGAGTTCCCGAACCCCGTGCTGGATCAGCAGGCCTATTCGCTGGTTGATCTGTCGATCGTCTGGACCGACCCGACTGACCGCTTCACTGTCGGCCTCTACGGCAAGAACCTGACCGACGAAGAGTACCGCGTCGGCGGCTACAACTTCCCGGGCGCGCTCTTCGACAACTCGATCATCGGCTACTACGGCCCGCCGCAGACCGTCACGGCGTCGCTGCAGGTCAAGTTCTGATCCGCCGAAAAGACTCCTGAAGCCTGATCGCATCTGATCCAGGGCGGCGGTTCACCTGAGCCGCCGCCCTTTTTCTTTGGCGCTGCCCCAAAGCAACGCTACCGTCCCGTCCAACAAGAAGACCAGTCGAGGGAAACGCCATGACCGCCACGGATGCCGCCGCGCGGGCTGAACGGCCCGGATATCGCTTCTATGTCCTGGCGATTCTGATCCTCGTCTACATGCTGAACTTTCTGGATCGCCAGATCATCGGCATCCTCGCGGCGCCGCTGAAGGCGGAGTTCGGCCTGTCCGACAGCCAGTTCGGCCTGCTGGGCGGCATCGCTTTCGCCTCAGTCTATTCGACTCTCGCCATACCCCTGGCCTGGCTGGCCGACCGCTACAGCCGGGTCTGGATCATGACCGGCGCCCTGACCGTCTGGTCCGGATTCACCGCCCTGTGCGGCGTGGCCACATCCTTCACCCAGTTGTTCCTGTTCCGCATGGGCGTGGGCATCGGCGAGGCGGGCGGCGTCGCGCCGGCCTATTCGCTCGTCGCCGACTATTTCCCGCCGCATCAGCGGGCGCGGGCGCTGGCGGCGTTCGCCTTCGGGATTCCGCTGGGCACGGCCGCGGGCACGCTGGTCGGCGGCCTGCTGGCCGCGACCTACGGCTGGCGTACGGCCTTTATCGTTGTCGGCCTCGCCGGTGTGCTGCTCGCGCCGGTGCTTCTGCTGACGGTTCGCAATCCCAAACGGGGCGGGACGGATACGATCAAGACCGAGGCCGAGCTGGCGGCCATCGCCGCTGCGCCCGTGGTCGGCTCGGGCAAGTCTGGCGCGATCGCGGCCCTGATCATGCTGGGTCTCGGTCTCGGCGCGCTCTCCCTGGCCGCCCTCATCCATTTTGGCGGTCTGGCGCTCGGCAATCCGCTGGTGTTCGCCTTCGGCGGCCTGCTGGCCATGGTGATCGGCATTTCCCTGACGATCGCGCGCCGCACCGCCTCGGCGGTCATTCCAAAACCGAGCTTCTGGCTGCTGGCGCTCGGCGCGGCGTCGTCCTCGGTGTGCGGCTACGGCGTCGCCGGCTGGCTGCCCCTGTTCTTCATGCGCAGCTTTGGCCTGACCCTGTCGCAGACCAGCTGGTACTATGCCGGCATCGCCCTGATCGGCGGGGTCCTCGGGATCTGGGCCGGCGGCGCCATCGCCGACAAACTGTCGAAGCGCGGCAAGGGCGCCTATCCGCTGACCCCGGCCATCGCCTTCCTGATCTCGGCGCCGATGTTCATCCTGGCGATGAACTCGCCCTGGCTGATCGGGCTGGTCATTCCGGGCGGCGGTACCAATGCCCAGCAGCTGATTCTGGCCTTCCTGATCTTCATCATCCCGACCGGGCTGAACCTGGCCTGGCTCGGGCCGATCACGGCATCGATCCAGCATCTGGTGCCGGCCCCGATGCGGTCTACCGCCTCTGCCCTGTTCCTGCTGCTGAACAACCTGCTCGGCATCGCCGTCGGCTTCTACTATTTCGGCTGGATGAGCGACCTGCTGGCGCCCCGGTTCGGCGAGGAAAGCCTGCGCTGGGCGATCTACACCGGCATGGGCTTCTATGTGCTCGCCGCCTTCCTGCTGATCGGGGCTTCAAGGACGCTGAAGAAGGACTGGGTGGACTGATCGCGGGGTGACGGTTGCGCCTGCGAAGGCGCAACCCCTATAAGCGCCGCAACTCCTCCCAGCAGTCCGGCGGCGCCTCTCCATGAACATCCACGAATACCAGGCCAAACAGGTCCTGAAGGGCTTTGGCGCACCGGTCGCCGAGGGCGTCGCCATCACCTCGGCTGATCAGGCCGAGGCCGCCGCGAAGCAACTTCCCGGCCCGCTCTATGTCGTGAAGTCACAGATCCACGCGGGCGGCCGAGGCAAGGGCAAGTTCAAGGAGCTGCCGGCCGACGCCAAGGGCGGCGTCCGCCTCGCCTTCTCGATCGAGGACGTGGTCAAGAATGCGAAAGAGATGCTGGGCAATACGCTCGTCACCGCCCAGACCGGCCCGGCCGGCAAACAGGTCAACCGCCTCTATATCGAGGACGGCGCCGACATTGACCGCGAGCTCTATTGCTCGCTGCTGGTCGACCGTTCGACGGGCCGCGTGTCCTTCGTGGTGTCGACCGAGGGCGGCATGGACATCGAGGCGGTCGCCCATGACACGCCCGAGAAGATCCTGACCATCGACATCGACCCGGAAGCCGGCGTGACGCCCGCCAATGTCGCCGAGATCAACACCGCCTACGGCCTGACCGGCGATGCGGCGAAGGACGGCGAGAGCCTGTTCCCCATCCTCTACAAAGCCTTCGTCGAAAAGGACATGGCGATGCTGGAGGTCAATCCGCTGATCGTCATGAAGGACGGTCATCTGCGGGTGCTGGACGCCAAGGTCAGCTTCGACGGCAATGCGCTGTTCCGCCACGAGGACATGAAGGCGCTGCGCGACGAGACCGAGGAAGACGCCAAGGAGATCGAGGCCTCGGAATGGGACCTCGCCTATGTCGCCCTCGACGGCAACATCGGCTGCATGGTCAACGGCGCCGGCCTGGCCATGGCGACCATGGACATCATCAAGCTGTACGGCAAAGAGCCGGCGAACTTCTGTGACGTCGGCGGCGGCGCCTCCAAGGAAAAGGTCGCGGCGGCCTTCAAGATCATCACCGCCGACCCGGCCGTCCAGGGCATTCTGGTCAACATCTTCGGCGGCATCATGCGCTGCGACGTCATCGCCGAGGGCGTGGTCGCCGCGGTGAAGGAAGTGGGCCTGAAGGTGCCGCTGGTCGTCCGCCTCGAAGGCACCAATGTCGTGGAGGGCAAGCGCATCCTGAATGAATCGGGTCTGGCCATCACCGCCGCCGACGACCTCGACGACGCCGCCCAGAAGATCGTCGCGGCGGTGGGGTGATGTCGCGAGGCTGCCTGATCGCACTGGTCATAAGCATGGCTGGGACTGCTTGCGCGCAAGAGGCAAACGGGCTTCCGGGCGCGGTCATGGCCTTTGACCAAGCGTGCCTGCAGGTGCGCGGTGACAGGGTGGCTCTGGCCGCCGTGGCCAATGCACAGGGCTGGGCGTCGGCTGAACGTCGATCACCACCGGAACGCGGTTGGCAGGTCGGCTACTGGACAGAAACACGCGCCCTGGTCCGCCTCACCGGCTATCCAGCCACGGCAGACGGTTTGACCCCTGCACAGGTGATCTGCGCCGTGGACCGCATCGAAGCCCGCCCCGGTTGGGAGCAGAAGGTTTCGGCGCTTACTGTCGATGGTGCGCCGTTGGGTGAGCCATCTCAGCCTGACTTGTCGACGTATCAGATACGGCCTGACATGGAGTTGAAGGTGTGGGACCTAGCTGACGGCAGCCGTATCCACGCGTCCTACATACCCACCCGATCCTACCTCGAACTTTCCATCAACTACCCAACTGGCCGCTGACCCATGTCCATCCTCGTCGACAAGAACACCAAGGTCATCGTCCAGGGCCTGACCGGCAAGACCGGCACCTTCCACACCGAACAGGCGCTCCGTTACTACGGGACGAAGATGGTCGGCGGCGTGCACCCGGCCAAGGGCGGCACCAACTGGACCGGGTCGGAGGGCGAGACCCTGCCGATCTACGCCTCGGTCGCTGAAGCCAAAGAGGCCACCGGCGCGACCGCCTCGGTCATCTATGTCCCGCCGGCGGGCGCCGCAGACGCCATCATCGAGGCCATCGAGGCCGAGGTGCCGTTCATCACCTGCATCACCGAGGGCATTCCGGTGCTGGACATGGTGCGGGTCAAGGCGCGGCTGGACCGCTCGAACTCCCGTCTGCTGGGCCCCAACTGCCCGGGCATCCTGACCCCGGAAGAATGCAAGATCGGCATCATGCCGGGCTCCATCTTCAAGAAGGGCAATGTCGGCATCGTCTCGCGCTCGGGCACCCTGACCTATGAGGCGGTGTTCCAGACCTCGAACGAGGGCCTGGGCCAGACCACGGCCGTCGGCATCGGCGGCGATCCGGTCAAGGGCACGGAGTTCATCGACGTGCTGGAACTGTTCCTCGCCGACCCCGAGACCCGGTCGATCGTCATGATCGGCGAGATCGGCGGCGGCGCCGAGGAAGACGCGGCCCAGTTCCTGATCGACGAGGCGAAGAAGGGCCGCTCCAAGCCCATGGTCGGCTTCATCGCCGGTGTCACCGCGCCCAAGGGCCGGACCATGGGCCATGCCGGAGCCGTCGTCTCGGGCGGCAAGGGCGATGCGGAATCCAAGATCGCCGCCATGCAGGCCGCGGGCATCCGCGTCTCGCCCTCGCCGGCGCGTCTGGGCGCCACCCTGGTGGAAGTCCTCAAGGGCTGAGGCGTCCCGGAACAGGGAGAAGGTCCGATGCGCCGCCTGCTGATCGCCGCCCTGATGCCTCTTCTCGGCGCCGGCGCTCCGGCGATGGCCCAGGAGCACCCCGTTCTCGTCCCCGCGCCCGGCTGGGGCACGGCGCATATCGTTCTTGCGGGCGACTACCGAGGCAAGCAGATCCGCCTTTCCAGGAATGGGAGGGTGATCATGGATCGCCGCTTCACCTCGCCGCCGGGGTCGGAGGACCGTGTGCCCCTGTTCACCGACACGTTCGCCTGGTGGGTGCAGGTGGAGATCGAGGGGTGCCCCACGGCCGTGGAAGTGCGCGTCCCGGTCGAGCCGGAAAAATCGACGTCGCTGATTTTCGACGGCTGCTCGGTCCGCGCCCTGCTGCCAGTCTGAGTGGCGCGACACGGGTGGACGTGCTCAAGGGCCGGGCGTTTGTCCCGTAAGCGGGACAAAAATCTTGGAATTCCGCCGAATTTCGACGCTTTCGCCCCCATTCGGTCATGACCCATAAGGAAACAGCGCCTATATCAACGGCGCCGGTCGCACGCAGGCGTGCGCGCGCCGCCCAAGGGACGTGACGAGAACAATGGCGGACGATGCCGGTCGGCTGAACCAGGTCTTTGCCGAGACCAGCTTCCTGTATGGCTCCAACGCCTCGTTCATCGAGGATTTGCACGAGAAATGGGCGACCGACCCTGCGTCCGTCTCGGGCGAATGGCGCGCCTTCTTCGATCAGCTGCGGGACAATGCCGAGAGCGTGAAGGCATCGGGCGCCGCCGGCTCCTGGGGCCGTTCGTCGGTCACCGAGCCGACCGAGGCCACCGGCGTGTTCGACGGCCGCTGGCCCGCTCCGAAGCCTGATCCGAAGAAACCCGGCGCCCCGGCTGCGGCGCCGGCCGCCGCGCCGGCGCCCGACGCCGCTGTTCTGGCCGAGGCCGTCCGCGCCGCCGCCCATGATTCGATCCGCGCCCTGATGCTGATCCGCAGCTACCGCGTCCGCGGCCACCTGCAGGCCAACCTGGACCCGCTTGGGATCGAACAGCCGACCAGCAATCCCGAACTGACCCCTGAATTCTACGGCTTCAACGAAGCCGACCTCGACCGGCCGATCTTCCTCGACGGCGTCCTGGGCTTCCAGACCGGCACGATCCGCGAGGTCCTGGCCCTGCTCAAGCGCACCTACTGCGGCACGCTCGGCATCCAGTTCATGCATATCGCCGAGCCGGAGGAGAAGTCCTGGCTGCAGGCGCGGTTCGAAGGCGCGGACAAGTTCGCCCAGAACGGCTTCACCCGCGAGGGCAAGCTGGCCATTCTGAACAAGCTGATCGAGGCCGAGGGCTTCGAACGCTTCCTGCACAAACGCTTCCCCGGCACCAAGCGGTTCGGTCTGGACGGCGGCGAGGCCATGGTCCCCGCGCTTGAGCAGGTGATCAAGCGCGGCGGCCAGCTGGGCGTCGACGAGGTCGTCTTCGGCATGGCCCACCGCGGCCGCCTGAACACGCTCGCGGCCGTGATGGGCAAACCCTATCGCGCCATCTTCCACGAGTTCCAGGGCGGCTCGACCGTTCCCTCGGACATCGAGGGATCGGGCGACGTCAAATATCACATGGGGGCCTCGTCGGACCGGTCGTTCGACGGCAACAACGTCCACCTGTCCCTGACCGCCAACCCGTCTCACCTGGAGATCGTCAACCCGGTGGTGCTGGGCAAGGCGCGGGCGAAACAGGCCTTCGACATCCGTGAGGCCAACGCCGGCCAGCCGGAAGAGAAATGGGCGCTCGACCGCTCCAAGGTCATGCCACTGCTGATCCACGGCGACGCCGCCTTCGCCGGCCAGGGCGTGGTGGCCGAGTGTTTCGCCCTGATGGGGCTGAAGGGTTACCGCACCGGCGGGACGATGCATTTCGTCGTCAACAACCAGATCGGCTTCACGACCAGCCCGCGGAACAGCCGGTCATCGCCCTATCCGTCGGACGTGGCCCTGATGGTCCAGGCGCCGATCTTCCACGTCAACGGCGACGACCCGGAAGCGGTCGTCTTCGCCGCCAAGGTGGCGACCGAGTTCCGGCAGAAATTCCACAAGGACGTGGTGGTGGACATGTTCTGCTACCGCCGCTTCGGCCACAACGAGGGCGACGATCCGACCTTCACCCAGCCGCTGATGTATTCGAAGATCCGCGCCCTGAAGTCGACGCGCGAGATCTATGCCGAGCGGCTGATCGCCGAGGGCGTCATCGACCAGGCCGCCGTCGACGCGGAGGTGACCCGGTTCGAGGCCTTCCTCGACGCCGAGTTCGAAGCCGGCAAGACCTTCGAGGCGCACAAGGCCGACTGGATGGACGGCCAGTGGCAGGGCATCGGCCAGCCCGACGGCGAGGAGCGCCGCGGCGAAACCTCGGTCCCGGCCGCCAAACTGGCGGACCTCGGCCACAAGCTGACGACCATTCCGAACTCGGTCGACATGCACAAGACGTTGAAGCGCGTCATCGACGGCCGGCGCGAGATGATCACCTCGGGCGAGAACATCGACTGGGCCACGGCCGAGAGCCTGGCCTTCGGTTCGCTGCTCGACGAGGGCTTCCCGGTCCGTCTGTCGGGCCAGGATTCGGTGCGCGGCACCTTCTCCCAACGCCATTCGGGCATCGTCGACCAGACCACCGAGGCCCGCTACGTCCCGCTCAACAACATCCGCGACGGCCAGGCCGAGTTCGAGGTCATCGACTCCGCCCTGTCCGAAGAGGCGGTGCTCGGCTTCGAATACGGCTACGCCCTGACCGACCCCAACACCCTGGTGATGTGGGAGGCCCAGTTCGGCGACTTCGTGAACGGGGCCCAGGTCGTGATCGACCAGTTCATCAGCTCGGGCGAGCGCAAATGGCTGCGCATGTGCGGCCTGACCATGTTGCTGCCACACGGCTACGAAGGGCAGGGGCCCGAGCACTCCTCGGCCCGTCTCGAACGCTTCCTCCAGGCCTGCGCCGAGGACAATATGCAGGTCGCCAACTGCTCGACCCCGGCCAACTATTTCCACATCCTGCGTCGCCAGATGCACCGGCCGTTCCGCAAGCCGCTGATCATCATGACGCCCAAGAGCCTGCTGCGGCACAAGAAGGCCGTCTCCAGCATCGCCGACCTGGCCGAGGGCAGCTCCTTCCACCGCGTGCTGCACGACGACGCCCAGCGCCGGCCCGACGTCGCCGGCATCACGATCAAGCCGGACGCGGACATCCGCCGCCTGATCCTCTGCTCGGGCAAGGTCTATTACGACCTGCTGGAACGGCGTGAGCGCGACCAGATCGACGACGTCTATCTGATGCGGCTCGAGCAGTTCTATCCGTGGCCGATGAAGTCGCTGATGACGGAACTGGCCCGTTTCCCGAACGCCGAACTGGTCTGGTGCCAGGAAGAGCCCAAGAATATGGGCGGCTGGACCTTCGTCGATCCCTGGCTGGAGCTGACGCTGGAGAAGCTGACGGTCAAGGCGAAACGCGCCCGCTACGTCGGCCGTCCGGCCTCCGCCTCGACGGCCGCGGGCCTGATGAGCCGGCACCTGAAAGAACTCGACGCCTTCCTGACCGACGCCTTCGCCTGATCCCCTCCCGGACAACGGTTGCGCCGTTTCCGGGATGACAAAAGAACGAACGAGAGAGAGCCCGTCCCATGGCCGACATCCTGACCCCCGCCCTCGGCGAATCCGTCTCCGAAGCCACGATCGGCAAGTGGACGAAAAAGGCGGGCGACGCCGTGAAGAAGGACGAGGTTCTGGTCGAGCTTGAGACGGACAAGGTCTCGCTGGAGGTCGTCTCGCCGTCCGACGGTGTCCTGTCCGAAATCCGCGCCGCCGACGGTGCGACCGTGACCCCGGGCGCCGTCCTGGGCGTGGTCAGCGAGGGCGCGTCCGCCGCTCCGGCCGCCGAGGCTCCCAAGGCCGAAGCCGCGCCGACGGCCGAACCGGCCCCGGCGGCTGAGCCAGCCCCGGCCGCCGCGCCCGCCGCCTCGGGCGGCGCCGTCCCCATCATGACCCCGACCATGGGCGAGAGCGTCGCCGAGGGCTCGATGGGAACCTGGCTGAAGAAATCCGGTGACACGGTCGCCAAGGACGAGATGCTGGTCGAGATCGAGACCGACAAGGTCGCGGTCGAGGTCTCCGCCCCCGCCGCCGGCATCCTGACCATTCTCGCCGAAGCGGGCTCGACCGTGACGCCCGGCCAGCAGATCGGCAGCATCGCCGCCTCGGGCGACGTCCCTGCCGCGGCTCCCGCCGCCGCGCCCTCGGCCGCCGCTCCGGCCGCATCAGACGCCCCCCACCTGTCGCCCGCTGTTCAGCGCGTAGTGACCGAGAACAATCTCGATCCCAAGACCCTCGCCGCCACCGGCCCCAAGGGCAACATCACCAAGGCCGACGCCGTGAACGCTATCTCCGCGGCTCCGGCTGCGCCCGCCGCCGCCCCGGCTCCGGCCGCCGCACCCTCCGCCCCGCGCGCCGACCAGCCGCGTGAGGAACGGGTCAAGATGACCCGGCTGCGTCAGACCATCGCCCGTCGCCTGAAGGAATCGCAGAACACCGCCGCCCAGCTGACCACCTTCAATGAGGTGGACATGACCAACGTCATGGCCCTGCGGAGCCAGTACAAGGACGTGTTCGAGAAGCGCCACGGCGTCAAACTCGGCTTCATGAGCTTCTTCACCAAGGCCATTGTCGCGGCCCTGAAGGAGATCCCCGCGGTCAATGCCGAGATCGACGGCACGGACATCATTTACAAGAACCACTACGACATCGGCGTCGCCGTCGGCACCGAGAAGGGCCTCGTGGTCCCCGTCCTGCGTGACGCGGATGCGCTGTCGCTGGCAGGTATCGAGAAGGGCATCGCCGCTCTCGGCAAGGCCGCCCGCGACGGCGACCTGACGCTGGACCAGCTGCAGGGCGGCACCTTCACCATCACCAACGGCGGCACCTACGGCTCGCTGATGTCGACGCCGATCCTGAACGCCCCGCAGTCGGGCATCCTGGGCATGCACAACATCGTCCAGCGGCCGATGGCCGTGAACGGCGAGGTGGTGATCCGGCCGATGATGTACCTCGCCCTCAGCTACGACCACCGGATCGTCGACGGCAAGGAGGCGGTGACCTTCCTCGTGCGCGTCAAGGAGCTGCTGGAGGATCCGGCGCGGGCTTTGCTGGACCTGTAGACCCTGGATCCCGTCTTCCACCTGTCGCTCTCCGTCTCCGACCTGACGCGGACGCGGCGGTTCTATGAATCCATGCTCGGCGCGCGCGCCGGCCGGGTGACCGACCAGTGGGTCGACCTTTGGCTGTTCGGCGCGCAGGTCACCGTCTACCAGCGACCGGCCGCCGTCGTGCCGTCGCCGTTCCGCGAAGCCCAGCATTTCGGCGCCACCCTGGACTGGGACGTTTGGGCAGGACTCGTGGATCGGCTTGTCTCGACGGGTTGCGAGTTTCGGCTACGGCCGACCGTCGATGAAGCGAAGGGACAGGCGAAGATGATGCTCGCCGATCCCGACGGCTATCTGGTGGAGATCAAGGCCTATACCGATCCATCGCTGCTGCAGCGGCCGACGAGCTGACGAGCGGCCAGGGTGGCCCGGACAGCTGATCAACTGTAGGGAGGCGCCATGGATCGTCTGGAAGTCGCCCGTTTCTCGACGCTGCCGGAGGCCGAGCTGGCGGCCGCCCTGCTGAGACAGCACGGGGTCGATGCGCGGGTGACGGACCGCGAGATGGCCAACAACGCCTCCCACCTTCAGTTCGCCCTCGGCGGGGTCCGCGTCAGTGCGCCGGACCATCAGATCGTTCAGGCCCGGGATCTGGTCGCCCGCGCCCGGAAGGGCGAATTCGGCGGTCTGGACGCGAACGAGGACGACGAGTGGATGACCGACCATACACCGGGCAAGATCGGCGAGCTGGATGAGCAGGAAATCCAGGGCGTCCTCGGATCCGCGAAGAAGGCCGGGGTGGCGGTCGTGGTCGTCTTCTTTGTGATCTTCCCGCTTGCGGGCTGCGTGATCATGGCCTTGGGCGGCGGGTGACCCGCGGGGTCCGATAGCCTCCTCTCATCCGCGCCGGCCGCCCGTGCTGAAGTTGCGTAGAGATACGGAGTTGTCGCGGGGGCGACGCCATCGTCTCATGGCCGGGCTGGCGCGGATGCCGCCGCCCGCACCCGAAAGGACGATGAGCGCCATGACCTATCGCGACATCCTGCTGCCCCTGTTCACCTATCCCGACACCCTGCCCGAGGCCGCCATGCGCACCGCCGCGTCGATCGCGGCCCGGCTCGGCGCCGCTGCGGAGGGCGAAGTCACCGCCATGGCGCTGGAGGTCCGCATCAAGCCCGCGCGAAACCGGCTGGCCAACCTGCTGGCCGGGATCGACGAGCTCGTTCGCCAGGAGAACGCCGCCAATGTCCAGCGCGCCCTGACCGCCGGACTGCTGTGGAAGGAGATCGCCAGCGAGCGGGCGCTGAACAGCCGCTCGGTGGTCCAGCCGGTCGAACTCTATTGTGAGGCCGGGGTGCTGGCCGAGGCGGCGCGTACCCGCGACATTTGCCTGATCTCGGTGGGGCCGCGGGTCGAGATCGATCGGTCGGTGGCAGAGTCGGTGTTGTTCGGATCGGGCCGGCCGGTGCTGGTCTTCCCCGAGGACGGCGATGTCGGACAGGCGGCGACTTTCGAGCGCGTCGTCGTGGCCTGGGATGGCAGCCGCTCCGCGTCCCGCGCGCTTGCCGACGCTCTGCCGTTGCTGAAGCAGGCCACGGAGGTTCGCATCCTGACTGTGGTGAACGAGAAGGCCTCGGCGACGGCGGGGATGGGCGAGGGGGTCGTCCGCCATCTGGCCCGGCACGGGGTCAAGGCCGGGATTGACGAGGTCGCGGCGGCGGGTCGGTCCATCGGAACGGTGCTGGAGACCCATGTCACGGCGAACGCCGACTTGCTGGTGATGGGTGGCTTCGGCCATTCCCGGGCCCGGGACTTCCTGCTGGGCGGCGCCACCCAGTCGGTCCTGCATCAGCCGCGCGGACCCGTCTTCCTCTCGCACTGACGGCGGTCCGGGGCCCGCGTTCGACGGGGTCGGTTCACGGCTCCGCGCCGCCCTGAGCCATCCTGACTAGCGGTTGGCCCGCAGTGGCCCCAGCACATCATCCGTATCCGCTCCAAGCGCGGGCGGCGCCCGATCATAGGCGACGGGCGTCACGGACATCCGGATCGGCGAGGCGACGGTCCGCACCGGGGCCAACAGGTCAGCGCGATCCTGCGTCACTTCCAGCCCGCGGTGTTTCGCCTGTGGCTCGTCGAACACCTGATCGACCGTATTGACCGGCCCGCAGGGCACGCCGGCCCTTTCCAGCGCCGCCATCAGGCTGTGCATCGTATGGCCGGCGGTCAGGGCCGAAACTTCAGCCGTCATCACCGCGCGGTGCTCGATGCGCAGGGCGTTGGTCAGGAAGCGGGGGTCGGCGCCAAGGCCCGGCGCGCCCAGGGCTTCCGCCAGTGCGCGGAATTGGCCGTCATTGCCGACCGCGATGACCACCATTCCATCTGTACACGGAAAAGGTTGGTACGGAGCCAGGTTCGGGTGAGCATTTCCCATCCGCGTCGGCGCCTTGCCCGACACGAACCAGTTGGTCGCCTGATTGGCCAGCATGGCGGCCTGAACGTCGAACAGGGCGATGTCGATATGCTGCCCTTGCCCCGTCGCCCGCGCATGCATCAGCGCCGCAAGGATGGCGTTGGAGGCATAGAGGCCGGTGAACAGGTCGACGACCGCGACGCCGACCTTCATCGGCTCGGCCCCGGCCGCGCCGTCAGGCTGGCCGGTGATGGACATGAGCCCGCCCATGGCCTGCATCATATAGTCATAGCCGGCGCGGTGGGCGTCGGGCCCGTCCTGGCCGAAGCCGGTGATCGAGCAATAGACCAGCTTCGGATTGATCGCCGCCAGCGAGGCCTGGTCCAGTCCGTACTTCTTCAGCCCGCCGGTCTTGAAATTTTCGACCACAACATCGCAGGTTTTGCTCAGCTCGCGGACGATCTCCGCGCCCTCGGGCGTCGCCAGATCCAGCTCAACCGATTTCTTGCCGCGGTTGGCGCACAGGAAATAGGCCGCGTCGCCCTTCGATCCATCGGCCTTGGTCGTGAACGGCGGGCCCCAGGCACGGGTGTCGTCGCCGACCCCGGGCCGCTCGATCTTGATCACCTCGGCTCCCAGATCGGCCAGCATCTGCGTCGCCCACGGCCCGGCGAGCACGCGGCTGAGGTCGAGGACACGAACGCCGGAGAGGGGGCCTGAAGGAGTGGCGAGTGGCGAGTGGCGAGTGGCGAGGGCGGATGAATCGCCTTCTTCGATCGGCGTCATGAAGGCATGCCCGGCGCATCACTCGCCGCGCAGCCCATACTAGCCACTCGCCACTCGCCACTCGCCACTTCTAAAGCCCCGGATCCCACACGCCCGCATCCCGCATCCGGCACTCGCGCGCCTCGCGCGCCCGGCCGTCCATCTCCTCGGCCATGCAGCAGACCGCCTTGGACACCGTTGCCTTGTGAACCCCGGGGATCAGCGCGTGCATGAAGGCGCAGCCGGCCAGTTTCAGCAGGCGGAAACCGAACCGCGACGATGCGGCCATGTGGTGGAAATAGCTCTCGTCGACCTCGCGCGGGTGTTCGACGAACAGGCGATGAAAGGTGCGGCTCATGTCTGCAGTCTAGCCTGCGTCGGGCCGTCCCTCTACCCGACCGGTGCATTTTGGCCTAAACCGCCCGCCTCCGCCACGCTTGAGAAAGACGACCCATGGCCGACGGCGCCTCCGCTCCCCAAAAGACCTTCCGCTGGGACGACCCGCTGGACCTCGACGGCCGGCTGACTGACGACGAGCGGATGATCCAGGACGCGGCGCGCTCCTACGCCCGCGAGAAGCTGCTGCCCCGCGTGGTCGAGGCCTTCCGCGACGAGACCTTCGACCGCGCCATCATGACCGAGCTCGGCGAGATGGGCTTCCTGGGGGCCATGCTGCCGGAACAGTACGGCGGCTCCTCGGTCAGCCACGTCGCCTATGGCCTGATCGCGCGCGAGATCGAGGCAGTCGACAGCGGCTACCGCTCGGCCATGAGCGTGCAGTCGTCGCTGGCCATGTACCCGATCTACGCCTTCGGTTCCGAGGAGCAGAAGATGCGCTTCCTGCCGCGCATGGCGGCCGGTGAACTGGTCGGCTGTTTCGGCCTGACCGAGGCCGACGGCGGTTCCGACCCCGCCTCGATGAAGACCAGAGCCGTCGCGGTGGACGGCGGCTACAGGCTGAACGGCGCCAAATACTGGATCACCAACTCGCCGATCAGCGACCTCGCCGTGGTCTGGGCCAAGCTGGATGACGTGATCCGGGGCTTCATCGTCGAGCGCGGCATGGACGGTTTCACCACCGACAAGATCGGCGACAAGCTGAGCCTGCGCGCCTCCATCACCGGCGACATCGGCCTCAACGACGTCTTCGTGCCGGAAGAGAACCTGCTGCCCGGCGTGAAAGGCCTGCGAGGGCCGTTCTCCTGCCTGAACAAGGCCCGCTACGGCATCGCCTGGGGCGCCATGGGCGCGGCCGAGGCCTGTTTCCACCTGACCCGCGACTATGTCGGCGAGCGCATGCTGTTCGGGCGCCCGCTGTCCTCGCGCCAGCTGGTGCAGAAGAAGCTGGCCGACATGCAGACCGAGATCTTCCTCGGCTTCGAGGGCGCCCTGGCGCTGGGCCGCCTGCTCGACCAGGGGGCCTGGGTGCCCGAGGCCATCTCGATGATGAAGCGCAACAACTGCGGCAAGGCGCTGGATATCGCCCGCGTCGCCCGCGACATGCACGGCGGTGCCGGCATCACCGGCGAGATGCACGTCATGCGTCACGCCATGAACCTCGAGACGGTCAACACCTATGAGGGCGCCCACGACGTCCACGCCCTGATCCTGGGCCGGGCGATCACAGGGCAGAGCGCCTTCTAGGGAGGCGGCGCTTCCGCCGGGGCGTCTTCCCGCGTCCCGGTGTTGACCTCGGGCACATAGAGGCCGGTGACCAGTCGCGTCAGGAAGCCGCCCGGCTGGTTCCGCGGCCCGAAGCGGCCGCAGGGGTCCGGGTCTGCAATCGCCCTCACCGGCCGGTCCGCGGGCGCAAAGGCGTCGCCGACGGCGTCGGCGAAAGGCTCGGCCATCTGCAGGGCGTCGCCCACGCGCGAAAGCGACGGTGAATCGGTCCCCAGAACATTGGCGTCGCGCGCCCACGCGAGGGCGGCCGTCTGCACGCCCCTTGCGTCCAGCAGCTCCGCCTCGGCCGCCAGCCCACCGGTCGTTCCGGGCACCCGCACCGTGCCGGGGCCCGGGATGAAGGCGTTGGCGACCGCCGCCACGGCGGACCCGGCCGGCGCCGTCGGATCAATCCGCGCAATACCCGTCCGCACCCTGGGGGATCCCTCAGGCGATGCGGCGAGGGTGAACCGCTCGCTGATCTCGTAGCAGACCTGCCGGTCGACCTCGCGCAGGACCATCGCGCGTTCTTCGGCGGTGAGCGCCGCTCCGGCTTGTCCGATCAGAGCCGTCGGCTCGATCCAGACCTGGTCGATCGCGGAGGCGGCGGTCTCGTCGCGGTGTTGCCGGATCGAGGCGCGCACGGTGCCTTCCTGCGTCTTGAGCCGGTCGTAGCCCGACAGGAAACCGCTGTCCGGTTCAGGCGCGGTCTGACATGCGACGAGGCCGCAAGCGATCAGCAGGCCGGCGGGAAGAAGGGATTTGGCGATCATTGAGGCTCCTTGGCCTCAAACTACGCGCCGGGAGCCGTTCCGGATGCATCCGGAACGGCGGAGGTCTCAGCTGCGTCAGGAACCGTCATTCCGTGCTCGGGGGGCCAACCCCTAGTTTGCGCGAACGCGGTCCGTTGAGCATTGTCATTCCGTATCAACGCCGTATCGTCAGCGAGGGGTGGAGTGGCGGTCATGGACGGAGAAGCGGCAGGCATCGAAGGCGACGACCCGTTCGCCCAACTGCGCGATGTCTTCTCCGGTCGCCGCGCACTGCTGCTGGAAGACGATCCCGCCCTTTCCGAACACGTCGCCGAGCGGCTCCTGCGGGCCGGTTTCGAAGCCGTGGAACGGGTCGACAGCGGCGAGGCCGCGATCGCCGCCGCCGCCGCGTCCTTCGACGTCCTCATCCTGGACCGGCTGACCGCCGGACTGGACGGACTGGAGACGCTGAAACGCCTGCGCGCCGGCGGGGGTCCGTGTGCGGACGCCCCGGCCCTGATGCTGACGGCGCTGGGCGGCGAGCGGCAGAAGGTCGAGGGGCTGCTGGGCGGCGCCGACGACTATCTGTCCAAGCCGGTCGGCGACGAGGAACTGCTGGCGCGCATCGCCGCCCAGCTGCGTCGCGCCGCCCGCCGCGCGGCCCCGGTCGGCAACGATCTGGTCAATGGTCCATTCCGCCTGGCCTTCGGCGCCCGGACGCTGAAATTCGACGCCGCGGGCGCCTCGCGGCTCATTGACCTGTCGCCATTGGAATTCGCGATCGTCTGTGAACTGATGACCGCCCGTGGCCAGCCCGTTACCAAGACCATGCTGTGGGACCGCTGCTGGGTCGAATGGCGCTTCCTGCCGGATAATTTCGTCAACATCATCGATGCGCGGATCAGCGCCCTGCGTCGCCGACTCAAGGAACAGGCCCCGGAACTGGGAGAAGAGCTGCACCCCCTGATCGTTTCGGCCCGCAGCCAGAGCCTGATCTTCCGCGATCTGTCCGCCTGGACGGGCTGAGACCGCCGTGCCCCTCCGCTTCCTCCGCCTGCGCGCCTGGCTGGGACGGCGGACCTCGACCCAGCTGGCGGCCGGCATCGCCGTTATGGCGGCGGTGGCCCTGACCGGCTCGCTGATCGCCACCGGCGCGGCGGTGCGGATGGACCAGCGGGAAAAGGCGGCTCTGGCCGCGCTCGACGACTACAGCACAATGGTCGAGAAGCTGCGGATCGAGGCCAGCCTTACCGCCGCCGACATCACGCCTGCCGACGCCGCCTATCTTTCGGCCTGGCTGAGCGCTTTCCAGGACGGTCCTGCCCGGGACGCGGGCTCTCTGGAGAAAACCTGCAGTACGGGGCAGGGCGGTGCGGGCGTGCGCTTCATCCGCGCCCCGGTCGGCAAGCCCGCCGGCCTCGCCGCTCTGGAGACCACGCGCGGCGAGCGGGCTCCCCGCCTCGGAGAGGGCGTCCATGTACTGCGCCTGGATCGCGGCGTCCTGTGCCCGGCGCGGGCGGTCGAGGTCGTGGTGGTGCGCCGTTCGGTCGGGGCGCTGGACATAGCCGTCGGCCGGGTCGTCGACCGTTCAGGCGGCGCCTGGGGCTGGGCCGTCGCCGCGGTGGCCGCCGCCGGCGTGCTGCTGCTGGCTTTCGGCCTGACCGCGGCGACCTTCGCCCGCCGCCGCCTGACCAGCGCTGTGGCCGATGTCAGCCGGGCGCTTGATCTCGCGTCCGTCGGAGACTTCTCGGTCCGCGCGCCCGAGACCGCCGTGGCCCCGGAACTGACCGAACTGACCGGCCGGGTGAACCTGACCCTCGACCGGCTCGAAGAATTGCTCAGCTGGTTGAGGGATTCGGCCGACCAGCTCGCGCATGATTTCCGCACGCCGTTGGCCCGGGCCTCGGCCCGGCTGGACAGGCTGAAGGAGATGGCCACGACCCCCGAGGCCCGGGCCCTGGCCGAGGAGGCCCGCTCCGACCTGACCCGGCTGACCCGGGCGATGAACGAAGCCATGACCCTGCGCGATGGTGAGGCCTGGGTGTTCGAGACGGTGCGCCTGGACCGGTTGGCGGCCTCGGCTGCGGAACTCTATCAGCCGCTTGCCGAGGAACGCGGGGCGATGATCCGGGTCGAGGCTTCACCTGTGTCTGTCCTGGGGGTCAGGTCCCTGTTGCAGCGGGCCGTCACCAATCTGGTGGACAATGCCGTCAAGTTTTCACCGGACGGCGGCGTGGTGACCCTCACCGTACGACTGGAGGACGGCAAGCCCGTCCTTTCGGTCGCGGACCAGGGTCCGGGGCTGGATCCCGAACTGCTCGACGATCCCGCCCGCGCGATCTCAAGGGCGGCCGACGAGGGGCGCGAAAGCCACGGCATGGGCCTGGCCTTCGTGCGCGCGATCCTCAAGCGCCACGGGGCGGCCATGACGATTGATGACGCCGGTCCGGGGGCAGTCGTCACGGCGCGTTTCTCGCGCTAGGGTCCGTCCAACAACAGGGGATTGGCGATGCGTTCCATCATCCGGGCCGGCGGCCTGTCCGTGCTTGCGCTTGTCGTCGCGGTCCCTCTGCTGACGGCCACACCCGCCGTCGCGCAACAATCCCCCGTGCCGTTTGACGCCCAGCGCGGCGTCTTCACCTTCGCCTCCGGCCTCGAACGGGCCCTGCCCGCGGTGGTCCAGGTGACCACGCTCGGTCAGTCCGAGGGCCCCAGTTCCGGTGAAAACGAGCCGCGTCCGATCTCCAGCGGCTCGGGGGCCATCATCGACGCGCGCGAAGGCATCGTGGTCACCAACAACCATGTGGTTGAAGGGGGGCGGAAATTCACCGTCGACATGACCGACGGCCGCATCTTCGACGCCGTGCTGATCGGCACTGACAAGGCCACCGACCTTGCCGTGCTCAAGATCGAGGCGCCCGGCCTGTCGCAGATCGACGTGGTCAACTCCGATTCGCTTCGCACGGGCGATCTGGCCTTCGCGGTCGGCTATCCGCTGGGCCTCGACCAGACCCTCACCATGGGCGTGATCTCAGGCATGGGCCGTTCGGGCATGGGTGACCGGATCGAGGACTATATCCAGACCGACGCCGCGGTGAATTCCGGCAACTCCGGCGGCCCGCTGCTGGACAGCCGCGGCCGGCTGATCGGCATCAACACCTCCATCCTGTCCGGTGGCGGCGGCGGCAATGACGGCATCGCCTTCGCCGTGCCCAGCCGGATCCTGATGTATGTGGTCGCCCAGCTGCGTGAGCACGGCGAGGTCCGGCGCGGGACCACCGGCGCCATCTTCGGCTCGCTCAACGCCCAGCGCTCGCGTGATCTCGGCCTGGGCATCGTGCGCGGCGCCGTGATCGAGGATGTTGCTCCGGGATCGTCGGCCGAGGCCGCGGGCCTTGAACGCGGCGACATCGTCACCCGCATCCAGAACCGCCCGGTCTCGAACGCGGGCACGGTGGCGGCCACGATCGGCATCGCCGCGCCCGGCGCCCAGGTCGAGGTCGTCTATCTGCGGGAGGGCCGGGAGGGCCGTGCCGCGTTGACGGTCGAGACGCCGTCCGAACGTCTCGTCACCGTCGGCCCGGACGCGGTGATGGCGCGCGGCGCTGCCATGCGCGCCGTCGCGGATGGTCTGCAGGTCTTCTCTGTGGAAGGCGGCTCGGCCGCAGCGGCGGCGGGTCTTCAGGCGGGTGATCTGATCCGCTCGGTCGACGGCCGATCCGTATCGGACCTCGGCGGTCTGGCCGCTGCCCTGGACGGCGACTCGGGCCGGACCCTTTCCGTCACGCGCGGCGGTGAAACGGCTGAGGTCGTCCTGCCCTGAGACCCCAAGGCCTGGGACTCCAGGCCTGATCCTCGCCGGATCCCGGACAGCAAAACGCCCGCTCTGCCGGAGGGGGGAGGGTGGCTGAGCGGGCGTCTCTGCTTTGGAGGAAGCATCGGCCCGCCGGAGCCCTTGGTGGAGTGATCCAGGAGGGGCTGGGGGGGCTATTCAGGATCCGGAAACGCTCCGAACTCCGACGAGCCGATGGGTCAGATGTCGCCCCCCAAGGGGGCGGGCGCTGGGCGGAAGCGAGGCGATTTCATGTTCGTCGCGATTTGTTCGCGTCGCGGCGTTCCAGACACAGTGTTCGGCGACGCGACTGCTTTGGAAGGGCGCTGGCCCACTGGCGTTTTCAGGATGGCGGCGTAACCTTCCCAAGATGAGCGACGCCGCTGATTTGCAGTCCGTTCCCGGACCGGTCTTTTTCGACCGGCGCGAACTCGACCTGATCCTGCGGGTCTATGGCCGGATGGTCGCCGCAGCCGAGTGGCGCGACTACGCCATGGTCGGCCACAAGGATGTCGCGGAGTTCGCCGTCTTCCGCCGCTCGGGCGACGCCCCGCTCTATCGCATCGAGAAGCGTCCGGCGCTGCGCCTCAAACAGGGTCAGTGGGCGGTGATCGGCGAGGGTGGGGTGGTGCTGCGCCGGGGCCGCGAACTGGCCCAGGTCCTGCGCGTCTTCGACAGCCGCAAATTCACGATCGTGGAATAGAAAAAGGGCCCGGATCGCTCCGGGCCCCTCCGTCTTCCGGATCGATGATCCTATTCGCGGTTGCCGCCCATGAACATCAGCAGGAACTGGAACAGGTTCACGAAATTGATGAACAGGCTCAGCGCGCCGAAGCCGGTGGCCACGCCCATCGCCGCCTTGTCGCCGCCCAGGGCATAGTAGGTCATCTTAAGCCGCTGGGTGTCGAAGGCGATCAGGCCCGAGAAGATCAGCACGCCGATGGCGCTGATGATCAGGGCCATCATGCTGGACTGCAGGAACATGTTGACCACCATGGCGATGACCAGGCCGATCACGCCCATGATCAGGAAGCTGCCGAGGCCGCTGAGGTCCTTCTTGGTCGTGTAGCCGAACAGGCTCAGCCCCCCGAAGGCGGCGGCGGTGACGAAGAAGGTCGAGGCGATCGACTCGTTCGTGTAGCGCAGGAAGAGGATGCCCATCCCGGCGCCGATGGTGGCGACCACGGCCCAGTAGAGCAGGTTCACCCCGCCCGCCGTCGGGTTCTTCATGAAGAACATCGAGCCGAACAGCAGCACCAGCGGCGAGAACTGCACGATCATGCCCAGCATGGTCAGGCCGACGCGACCGTCCGGTCCTGCGGCGAACAGCAGCTGCTGCACGGCCGGGACGTTGCCGGTCACATAGGCCAGAGCGCCCGCGACGACGAGGCCGAGGGCCAGTTTGTTGTAGACGCCCAGCATGAAGCTGCGCAGGCCGGCGTCCACCGACATGTCGGCAGTGGCGGGCGCGGTGGTGTAGCCGTTTCTGAAATCGCTCATGGCGAGATCGGTCCTCCATCTGACCGGGGTTTCCCGGGCTTGGCGCAAATATCGGGCCGAGCGGCCCCTTCCGCAAGGAAAACCGGACTTGGGCCCGGCGTTCAGAGCCGCTACCAAAGGCCGCATGATCCGGCTGTTCACCGCCCTGTCCGTGCCTGATGAGGTCGCCGAGGCGCTCGCCCGGCGCCAGACCGGCCTGCCCGGCGCCGGCTGGCGATCCGCCGACCAACTGCACATCACCCTGGCCTTCTATGGCGAGATCGACGAGCGCCGGGCCGATGACCTGTCAGTCGAGCTGGAACGGGCGGCGACCGGCGGGCCGTTCGAGATCGCCCTGTCCGGCGTCGGCGCCTTTGGCGACGGCCACCGCACCCACGCCATCTGGGCCGGAGTCACGGCCAGCGAACGGCTGTCCGTCCTCGCCGGGCGCTGCCGCAGCGCCGCCGAACGCGCGGGCATTTCCATCGAGCGCCGCGACTATCGCCCGCACCTGACCCTGGCCTATCTCAATGCCCAGGCGGATCCCGCCCGCATCGGGGCGTGGATAGCCGACCACAACCTGCTGAAGTCTCCACCGATCCGGATCGACCGGTTCGGCCTGTATTCCAGCGTCCTGACCCAGGGTGGCAGCCGCTATGACCTCGAGAGGGAGTACGTCCTTTGACCGGACCTGTGCTGGAGACCGAACGCCTGATCCTGCGCCCCATCGCGCTGGAGGACTTTCCGCGCTGGGCCGAGATGATGGGCGACCCCGAGGCGGCGAAATTTCTCGGCGGAGCCCAACCGGCGGCGACCGCCTGGCGCGGCTTCATGAGCATGGCCGGGGCATGGAGCCTGACGGGCGTCTCCATGTTCTCGCTGGTAGAGCGCGACACCGGCCTCTGGCTGGGCCGGATCGGCCCGTGGCAGCCGCACGGCTGGCCCGGCACGGAAGTCGGCTGGGGCCTGCATCCCGACGCCCAGGGCAAGGGCTACGGCGTGGAGGCGGCGACGGCCACGATCGACTACGCCTTCGATGTGCTGGGCTGGACCGATGTGATCCACTGCATCGACCCGGACAATACGCCCTCACAGCGGCTGGCCGAGCGGCTTGGTTCGTACAATCAGGGGCCGACGCAGATGCCGCCGCCCTTTCAGGACCTGCCCGTCGACAAATGGGGCCAGAGCCGCGCGGAGTGGCGCGCCCGCCGCTAAGCGGCGGTTCGGGCGAAACCGCCGCCGAATACTGACACTTTGACCGATCCGCGCGTTCCGCTAGTCAGGGTGCAGGAAACGACGAGGGTAGGCGATGCGGGTTCTGGTTCTGGGCGGCGACGGCTTCTGTGGCTGGCCGACGGTGCTGCATCTATCGGCGCAGGGCTGGGACGTCTGCGTCGTCGACAACCTCAGCCGCCGCAACATCGACAATGAGCTGGAAGTCCAGTCCCTGACGCCGATCCGGACCATGGGCGAGCGGATCGCCGCCTGGAAGGAAATCACCGGCCGAAACATCGACTTCGTCAACATGACCGTCGGCAAGGAGTTCGACCGCCTGGTCGCCCTGATCAAGGACTGGCAGCCCGACAGCGTCGTGCATTTCGCCGAGCAGCGGGCGGCTCCGTACTCCATGAAGTCGGCGCGGCACAAGCTCTACACCGTCGACAACAACATCAACGCCACCAATCACCTGCTGGCGGCCATCGTTGAGAGCGGGCGGGACGTCCACCTGGCCCACCTCGGCACCATGGGCGTCTACGGTTACACCACCGCCGGACTGCGCATCCCCGAGGGCTATCTGAAAGTCACGGTCGACACCGACTTCGGCCCGGCAGAGCAGGAGATCCTGTTCCCGCCGAACCCGGGTTCGATCTATCACATGACCAAGACCCAGGACGCCCTGCTGTTCCAGTTCTACGCCAAGAACGACGGTGTCCGGATCACCGACCTGCACCAGGGCATCGTCTGGGGCGCCCAAACCGAAGAGACCCGCAGGGACGAGCGGCTGATCAACCGGTTCGACTATGACGGCGACTACGGCACGGTGCTGAACCGCTTCCTGATGCAGGCGGCGGTCGGCTATCCGCTGACGGTGCACGGCACCGGCGGCCAGACCCGGGCCTTCATCCATATCCAGGACACGGTGCGCTGCGTCGAACTGGCCCTGAAGAACCCGCCGAAGACGGGCGAGCGGGTCAAGATCCTCAACCAGATGACGGAGAGCCGCCGGGTCCGCGACCTGGCCGCCATGATCGCCGACATGACCGGGGCCACCGTGCACAACGTCCCCAATCCGCGGCTGGAGGCGGATGAGAACGAACTGGTCGTGGCCAATGACCAGTTCCGGGAACTGGGCCTCAAGCCCATTACGCTCGCCGAGGGGCTGATGCAGGATGTGACCGAAATCGCCCGCCGCTATGCCGACCGTGCCGACCTCTCGAAGGTGCCGTGCGTCTCGACCTGGAACGGCAAGCGGGCCGAGGCCGTGAAGGCCCCGCCGACCGTGGTTACGCCGCCGACCGCCCCGGTGCGGGCGCGCACGGCCTGAGCCATGGCTGACGCCGCCGCCTCCCCCTCGCTGCTGGTCTACGGCGGCGGCTGGCTCGGCCGCGCCGTGGGGCGCGAGGCGGTCCGTCGTGGCGGCCGCGCGATCCTGACCAGCCGCGACGCGGACCGGCGGGCCGGGCTGACGGACGAAGGGCTCGTCGCGATCGACCCGAACGACGCACCGGCTCTGACCGAGGCTGTCGCCGGCGCCTCCGCCATCCTGATCAGCGCCCCGCCCGTGGCGGACGGCTGTCCGGGCCTGAAGGCCCTGACGCCGGCCCTGGCGGCCACGGAGGTCTGGCCCGACTGGATCGGCTATGTCTCCTCGACCGCCGTCTATGGCGACCGCGCCGGCGGCTGGGCGCTGGAGGACAGCGAACTCAACGCCGCCTCGCTGGAAGGCGCGCGCCGCGTGCGGGCCGAGCGCGACTGGCTCGACGCCGGTCAGGGCATGGGTCTGACGGTGCAACTGTTCCGCCTGCCGGCCCTCTACGGCCCCGGCCGCTCGCCGCTGGACCGCCTGCGCGACGGCACGGCGCGGATCGTGCGCAAGCCGGGACAGGTGTTCAACCGCGTTCATGTGGATGATGTCGTGTCGGGCCTGTTCGCCTCCATGGCCCGCCCCCGGCCCGGCGCCGCCTACATCCTG
>NZ_DDRM01000007.1:35605-35863 GCF_002343105.1 Brevundimonas sp. UBA2416 | reverse complement strand
GCCTACATCCTGTGCGATGATGAGCCGGCGCCCGCCGATGTGGTCATGGAAGGGGCCGCGCGGCGGCTGGGCCTGCCGATGCCGCCCGAGATCGACCTCGACGACCCGTCAGTGTCCGACGCCATGCGGCGCTTCTACCTCGATTCCAAACGGCTCTCGAACGCGAAGGCCAAGGCGGAGCTGGGCTGGCGGCCGAAGTACCCGAGCTGGCGCAATGGGCTGGAGGCGATGCTGGGTGGTTAGTGATTAGTGGTTAGT
>NZ_DDRM01000007.1:4359-35490 GCF_002343105.1 Brevundimonas sp. UBA2416 | reverse complement strand
GTTAGTGATTAGTGGTTAGTGATTGCCGCACTGACGGCGGAATGGCGGCGCTGGCCGCGCCGTCGCACAGACGCCAGCCAACCACTAACCACTAATCACTCGCCACCTCAGAAAGGCAGCAGATTCCGCTGGCGGCTGTAGGCCATGGTCCCGACATTCGCGCCGAGACGCAGGCCGACGCCGGTGCGGATCGGGGCCAGGATGATGCCGTCGGCGCGCTGGTAGTTCACGCCCAGGCCGCCGACCAGATAGGCCGTGCCTTCCACGCCGGGATAGCGGCGATAGATCATGTCCGGGTGGTACAGGCCGTACACCAGGGTGAAGACCCGGCTGGCATTGCCGCCGACATCCCAGCCGATCGAAATGCCTTGCCAGAACACCTCCTGCGAGGCCGACAGGTCCTTCATGTGCAGGGCGCCGCGGCCGTAGCGCGCGCCGACGCCGGCGGCGCCGGAGGCTTCCTCGCCGGCGATATAGGCGGTCGGGCGGTCTCCCTGTTCGGCGAAGATGCGCTCGATGGCCCCGCCGAGGGCTTCGGCGGCGATGCCCAGCTCACGCGAGCCGGCGGCGACCAGTTCATCGGCGGTATAGGCGGGCGCCTGGCCGTCGGAGGCGATCGGATAGGCCGGATCAGACGGCTGCTGCCCGGTGGTGGCGCAGGCGGACAGGCCCGAGGCGCCGGCGGTGGCGGCGAGGCCCGACAGGATCAGTTGGCGGCGATGCATGGTTCTGGCTCCGAAGGCGGGGACGGCTCGCCCGACTCGCGCGGGCGCTTGCGTTCACCGTCACCGCTCTTTGAGTCAGCCTTGCGGCGGCAAGGTTAACGGAAGCTTGCCGGCCATGCCGCGTGGGGTCGAGAAGGCGGAGCCTTCTGACCGCGGCCCACAAAATTATCAGTGTTTGTCGGTCTTGGACGTCAGCCAGTCCATCAGCGCCAGCAGCACGCCCGAGGCGACAAAAGTCAGGTGGATCAACACGCCCCACATGGCCTCCGTCTCGTCGATCGGCGTGCCGTCCCGGCCGATGTTCATGAAGAATTTCAGCAGCTGGATGCCCGAGATCGCCACGATCGAGGCGATCAGCTTCATCTTGAGGCCCGAGAAATCGACGGTGCCCATCCACGGCGGCCGGTCCGTCTCGCCGTCGAGGTCCAGCTTGGAGACGAAATTCTCATAGCCGGAGAACATCACGATCAGCAGCAGATTGCCGGCCAGCGAAAGGTCCACCAGCGTCAGAACAGCCAGGATGGCGTCGTTGGACGACATCCGCGGCCCGACGGCGAAGGCCTGCGGAAAATAATAGATCAGGTCCCGGACGAAGACAGCCAGCAGCATGATCAACGCCAGGACGAGGCCCGCGTAGAAGGGCGCCATCAGCCAGCGTGACTGGAACAGGAGACGTTCGAAGGCCGTCTCGATTCTCGGCTTGATGCCCATCAATCAGCTTCTCAGGTTCGCGCCGAGTTTCGCCGCGGCGGCGACAATCCGGGTCGACAATGCCTCGATCTCGGCCTCGGTCAGGGTCGCCTCGACGGGCTGGATCGACACCTCCAGCGCCACTGACTTCATGCCCTCGGGCACGCCCGCGCCGCGATAGAGGTCGAACACCGACACCCCGGCGATCAGCGCCTTGTCGACGGCGGCGACGGCCCTGACCAGATCGCCCACGGCCTTGCCGTCCTCGACCATGAAGGCGAAGTCGCGGGTCAGGGGCATGAGGTTGGCCAGATTGGCCGGACCGCGCGCCTTGGACTTCGCGCCGCGCGGCTCGGGCACCGCGTCCAGCACGATCTCGAAGGCCAGCATCGGCCCGTCGGCGTCCAGCGCCTTGAGCACGCGCGGGTGCAGGGCGCCGAACTCGACCATCACATTCTTCGGGCCCAGTTGCAGACGGGCGGAACGGCCGGGGTGCCACCAGTCGCGGTTCTGGCCCTGGGCCAGCTGCAGCGAGGCCACCGGCGCGCCCAGCGCCTCCAGCAGGGCCATCAGGTCACCCTTGAGGCCGAACAGGGCATCCTCCGGCGCGGCGCCCCAGTGACGGGCAGCGCGCGGGGCGATCAGTCCGGCGATGACGGTGCGCTGACCGTCCGGCTGGTCGTTCAGATAGATCGGCCCGATCTCGAACAGGGCGGCGTCGGCGTGGCCGCGGGCGGCGTTGCGGGCCGCCGCCTGGATCAGATTGGGCAGGGCCGAGGGGCGCATGCAGTCCAGATCGGCCGCGATCGGGTTCTCGACCCTCAACGCATCATCGCCGCCGCCGAACAGGGCCGCCGTCGACTGTTTTGTGAAGGACCAGGTGACCGCCTCCGCGTATCCCATGGCCGCCAGCGCGCGCCGCGCCAGCCGCACCCGCGCCTGACGCGAATTGAGCACGCCCTTCGATGGCGCGCCCAGGTCGGGCAGGGGGGGGGAAGGCAGGGCGCCGTAGCCCTCGATGCGGGCGACCTCCTCGACCAGATCGGCCGGACCCTCGACGTCGCGCCGCCACGACGGCGGCGTCACGGTCCAGGGCGTTCCCAGCGCCAGCTCGAAGCCGAGCCGGGTCAGGATTTCAGCAATGCGTTCGTCGTCCAGAGACAGGCCGGTCAGCAACGCAACACGGGCCGGGTCGAAGGCGAAGGCGGCGGGGTTGGCAGGGGCCTGACCCGCCACCACCAGTTCCGACGGCTCGCCGCCGCACAGGTCGAGGATCAGCCGCGTGGCCAGTTCGACGCCGGGCACGACCGAGGCCGGATCGACGCCGCGCGCGAACCGGTACTGGGCATCGGAATTCAGCGACAGGGTCCGGCCGGTCTGGGCCGTCACGATCGGGTCGAACCAGGCGCATTCCACGAAGACGTCCGTCGTCTCGTCCGAACAGCCGGTGGACTCGCCGCCCATGACGCCGCCCAGGCCGATGGGGCGTTCGCCGCCGGCGTCGGCGATGACGCAGATGGCCGGATCGGCGGCGTAGGTCTTGCCGTCCAGGGCGATCAGATGTTCGGGCTCGCCCGTATCGCGCGCAACCTGCCCGCCGCGCACCACGATCTCGTTCCCGACCAGCTTGGTCGCGTCATAGACGTGCAGGGGCCGGCAGCGGTCGTAGGCGACCAGATTGGTCACATCGACAAGCCGGTTGATCGAGCGCAGGCCGATCGCCGTCAGTCGCCGCTGCAGCCACTCGGGCGAGGGGCCGTTCTTCACGCCCCGGATCAGACGCCCGGCGAACACCGGACACATCTCCGGCGCCTCGATCCGTACCGAGATCGGCGAGGGGAAGGTCCCCGGGACCGGCAGGATCGACGGCGTCTTCAGTTGTCCGAGGCTCGCGGCGGCCAGATCGCGCGCAATGCCCGCCACGCCCAGCCAGTCGGGCCGGTTCGGCGTCACTTCGAAATCAATGACAGGCTCGGCCCCGAACACGCCCGCGGCCGGGGTTCCCACGGCCAGATCGTCGGCGAGCTCCAGAATACCGTCGCTCTCGTCGGCCAGCTCGAGCTCCGAAGCCGAGCACAGCATGCCGTTGGAAACGACGCCCCGCACCGGCTTTTCGACCAGGGTCACGCCCAGTCCGGGCACATAGGCGCCGATCGGCGCATAGATGGTGGTCAGGCCGGCGCGCGCATTGGGGGCGCCGCAGACGATCTCTTTCGGCCCGTCGACCGTATCGACCTGGCAGACCCGCAGGCGGTCGGCGTTGGGATGCTGTTCGGCCGAGACGATCCGCGCCACGGTGAACGGCGCGAGCGCCGCGATCGGGTCATGGACCTCCTCGACCTCCAGGCCGGCCATGGTCATGGCGTCGGCCACAGCTGCGACGTCCGCGTCCGTGTCGAGATGCTCCTTCAGCCAGGAGAGGGTGAATTTCACGCCGCGCCGCCCCCGGCCTGTTCCATGGCGCTGTTGCCGGCGACGATGCCCGACTCCAGGTCGGCCAGCAGCTCGTCGCTGCCCGTGAAGGCCACCTGGGCGAAGCGGCAGCGCACGAAGCGGCAGTCGGCCATGCCGATGGCGCCGACGATCTTTTCGCCCAGCGGCTTGAGCAGCAGGTTCCGCGGGTTGGCGGCCGCGCCCATGTTGCAGCCGTCGAACGTCGTGCCGTTCATCACCGCCATCACCGCCGGACCTTCGATCACGCAGTCGGTGAAGGTCTTGCCGGCGATGACCATCTCGCCCGCGTTCCAGTGGTTCACAGCCAGCACCGGAAGCCAGACGGCCTCTTTCTCAAAGCTGGTGCGCGCGACCATGGCGCGGCCGGCGGCCTCGGCGGGGGACATTTTCGGCGTGTCTTCGGTCATGCTGGCAGGTCTTTCAAGGTTCAGTTCTGGCTGTCGTCGACGGTCTTGACCTGCGCGATCAGCATATCAAGCAGTTCGTCATTCCCCGTGATCCCGAGCGTGAGGAACCGGCAGTTGGTGAAGGTGCAGTTGCGCACCGGAATGGCGCCGATGCCCATGTCGCCCAGCGGCCGGAACAGCATGTTGCGCATATCGCCGCCGGTCGGGCCGAAATTGGTCCGGTCGAAGAAGACGTTCTCAAGCACCAGCATCACGGCTGGCCCCTCGATGGTGCAGTCGGTGAAGGTACGCCCCTCGATCACCGCCCCGCCGCCGGCCTGCATGCTGGCGCGGTAGAGGTCGAGGAGGCCAAACCGGCTGCCGCGGAATTCGGTTGCGCGAGGGTCCAGCGCGCGGGACGCCGCGTCCGGAGAAATGGGCTGGTCGGTCATCAGGACAGTCCGCTTGCGGGGTTGGGGGCGGCGAAGGCGGAGAAGCCGTAGTGGGCCAGCCACCGGGTGTCGGCGTCAAACATGGGCCGCAGGTCGGGGATGCCGTATTTCAGCATGGCCAGGCGATCCACGCCCATGCCGAAGGCGAAGCCCTGGTACTCGTCCGGGTCGATGCCGCAGTTCCGCAGCACATTGGGATGCACCATCCCGCAGCCCAGGATTTCCATCCAGCTGTCGCCCTGGTTCAGCTTCAGCTCGCCGCCCGAGCGGTCGCAGCGGATGTCCATCTCGGCCGAGGGCTCGGTGAAGGGGAAATGGTGCGGCCGGAAGCGCGCATCGACGCCGTCCACCTCGAAGAAGCGGGCGACGAAGGTCTCCAGCGTCCACTTCAGATGGCCCATGTGGATGGCGCGGTCGATCACCAGCCCCTCGACCTGATGGAACATCGGCGTGTGGGTGGCGTCGCTGTCCTTCCGGAAGGTCCGGCCCGGCGCAATGATCCGGATGGGCGGCTTCTGGGTCATCATGGTCCGCACCTGCACCGGGCTGGTGTGGGTGCGCAGCACCTTGCGTTCGCCCGTCACGGGGTCGGGCCGCAGGAAGAAGGTGTCGTGCATCTCCCGCGCCGGGTGTTTGGGTGGGAAATTCAGGGCCGTGAAATTGTGGAAATCGTCCTCGATGTCCGGGCCTTCGGCGACCGCGAAACCCATGTCGGCGAAGACGGCGATCATCTCGTCCATCACCTGCATGGTCGGATGGACCGAACCGGCCCGGCGCGGGCGTGAGGGCAGGGTCAGGTCGACGTGTTCGGCCTTCAGCCGGGCGTCCAGTTCGGCGCTTTCCAGCTCGGCCTTGCGGGCCGCCAGCGCCGACGACACCCGGTCGCGCAGGCCGTTGATCATCGGCCCCTGCTCGCGGCGCTCGTCAGGGGACATCGCACCCATGCCCTTGAGCAGGCCGGAGATCGAACCGGACTTGCCGAGGGCGGCCACGCGCAGGTCCTCCACCGCGGCGGCGGTCTCCGCGCCGCCGATGGCGTTGATCAGGTCGAGTTCGAGTTGGGCGAGATCGGTCATGCTGGGGTTCGTCTAGCGGGTGCTTCGCAAAGCAAAAAGCCCCCCGGCGCGGGCCGGAGGGCTTTTGCGTCTTCCGTTGCCGGAAAATCAGGCCTTCAGGGCGTCGCGGACCTTGTCGGCCACGGCCTTGAAGGCGGCTTCGTCAGCGGCCATCGCGGCCAGGACCTTGCGGTCCAGCTCGATGCCGGCCTCGCCGAGGCCGTGCATGAACTGCGAATAGGTGAAGCCTTCCAGACGCGCGGCGGCATTGATGCGCTGGATCCACAGGGCGCGGAAAGAGCGCTTCTTGTTGCGGCGGTCGCGGTAGGCATATTGCCCGGCGCGGTCGACCGCGGCCTTGGCGGTGCGGATGGTGTTCTTGCGGCGGCCGTAGAAACCCTTGGCCTGCTTGAGAACCTTCTTGTGTCTGGCGTGGGAAACTACGCCGCGTTTGACGCGAGCCATGTCGCTATCCTTTCAAATTCTATGGGAAAATCAGGTCGTCGATGCGCGCGCCGATCAGGCGTACGGCATGTAGGACTTGATCTTCTTGGCGTCGGCGTCGGCCATGACCGAGGTGCCGCGGTTCTGGCGGATGTATTTGCTGTTGTGGCTGATCAAGCGGTGCCGCTTGCCTGCCACGCCGGCCTTGACCTTGCCAGTCGCCGTGAATTTGAAGCGCTTCTTGGCGCCAGACTTCGTCTTCAGTTTGGGCATTTTCACTCTCTTTTTGAGTGGGTTGCCGGTTCTTCGGGCCTTTGGGACCGTCGGATTGGAAACCCTGATGAGAACCGCCCAGGCATGCCTTTTAGCCCGGCGGTTCGGTACGCGAAGGCGCGGCTTCTAGGCCAGCCAGCGCGGGAAAGCAAGGCCGGTGCTAGGCGGCGCTCGGTGCAACAGCCGCAGCCTGCCGCTTGCGGAAGGCCCTTCCGGCGTTGATCGCCATCACCGCCGCCGGAATGGTCAGGAGCGCGCCAATCAGGAAGGGCCAGTCGTGGCCGATTTGCGAGAAGATGGCCCCGGCGATGATGGGGCCGAAGATCCTGGCGATCGAACTGGACGCCATGTTCAGGCCCAGCATGGCCCCCTGCCGGTCCGGATCGACCGAACGCGAGATCAGGGCCGAGATATTGGGCATCGTCATCGCCATGCCCGAGGCTCCCACCGCCATGATCGCCGGCGCCAGCCAGTCGGCATCGGGCAACAGGCGGCTGGCGACGACCTGGGCGATCAGGCTGATGCCGAAGACCAGGCAGCCGACCGCCAGCACCCGGGACTCACCGAACCGGCGCGCCAGCCGACCGGCCAGAAAGCCCTGACAGATCACCGAGACGATCCCCACGACCATAAAGCACAGGCCGACCTCGCGCGCGGTCCAGCCGTAGCGGGCCTCGGTCCAGAAGCCGAAGGTCGATTCCCACCCCGAAAACCCGGCCATATAGATCAGGGTGACCAGCAGCACGCGCGACACCACCGGGTTGGACACGGCGTCATGCACTCCGCCGAGGAAGGGCGGGCGGGCCAGGGCGGGGTCCGCCTTCACCCGGCTCTCCTTCAGCAGGACGGCGACGCCGATGGCGGCGATGACGCACAGGGCGGACGCGGTGAAGATAGGCAGCTGATAGCCCAGCGTTCCGAGGTCCGGCCGGGTCAGCAGGCCGCCGATCGCCGGGCCGAAGATGAAGCCGAGGCCGAAGGCGGCGCCGATCAGACCCATGCGGCCGGCGCGCAGTTCAGGCGGCGTGACGTCGGCGACGTAGCCCTGGGCGGTCGAGACATTGCCGGCGCCCATGCCGGTGAACAGCCGCACCGCGATGGCCAGCCAGATGTTGGGCACGAAGGCCAGGGCCAGATAGCCGGCCGCATTGCACAGGATGGTGATCATCAGCACGGGCTTGCGGCCGATGCGATCGGACAGTCGCCCCCAGAAGGGCTCGGCGACGAACTGGCCCAGCGAATAGGCCGAGAACATCAGCGCCACCTGCCACGGCGGCGCGTCCAGCGTCTGGCCGTAGAAGGGCAGCAGCGGGATGACGATGCCGAATCCGACCAGGTTGATGAACACCACCCCGAACAGGACAAACAGCGCGGATCGCGACGGTGGCGGGGGCAGGGCGGCTGACGTCACAGGGCGTTACTCGGGCGGGAGGCGACCCCTGTGTCAGACAGATCGCGCGGGCGCGCAAGGCGAAGCTCGCAAACGAAAAAGCCCCGGCCGTTTCCGGCCGGGGCTTCTGGAAGTTGGTGGCGCGCGATCGCTATTTCGGCGCGAGGATCATGATCATCTGGCGGCCTTCCATACGCGGGGCGTATTCGACCTTGGCGATTTCCTCGAAATCGGCCTGGACCTTGTTGAGCAGCTTCATGCCCAGTTCCGGGTGGGCCATCTCGCGGCCGCGGAAGCGCAGCGTCACCTTGACCTTGTCACCCTCGTCGAAGAAGCGGTGCATGGCCTTGGCCTTCACCTCATAGTCGTGGGTGTCGATGTTCGGGCGGAGCTTGATCTCTTTCAGCTCGACGACCTTCTGGCGCTTGCGCGCCTCGGCCTTCTTCTTCTGCTCCTGGAAGCGGAATTTGCCGTAGTCGAGGATCTTGCAGACCGGCGGCTCGGACGTGGACACGATCTGAACCAGATCCATGCCGGCCTCTTCGGCGGCTTCCAGCGCAGCTGACGTCGGCATGACGCCCTGTTTCTCGCCGTTCTGATCGATGAGCAGAACGCGCGGCGCGCGGATATCTTGGTTCATGGGCGGCCCGTCCTTGACGGGCGGCTGGTTCATCGGACGGCGAATGAGCGTCGGTTCCTTGTGTGGATGAAGAGGCGGAGTTCTGACGAGGATGAGCGCGCGACAGATCGCGGCGTTCCCCTTACCGCGCCTATATGACCGCGAAAGCCCCCGTCTTCAAGGTTTGGGCGCCGCGCGGCCGCCGATGTACGCGTCGTGCAGGTCGAGGACGGCCTCAAAGACACGGTCCACCGTCAGCGCCTCGATGGGCGCGAACTCGCCGCGGGTCTCATTGGAGGCGGCGGTGCGGGTCCGCGGACCCCAGGGACCGTACAGCCACCACTCGGTCGGACCGAACAGGCCCAGCGTCGGCCGACCGAGGGCGGCGGAGACGTGCATCAGGCCGGAATCATTGCCCACGAACAGGTCGGCGACATCGATGGCGGCGGCCGAGGCCAGAATGTCGCCCTTGCCGATGAAGTCGATGCCGCGCGGTCCTGCGGCCTCCAGCGCCGGGGTCGCGGGAGGCCGGTCGCCGGGTCCGCCCACGGCCATGAAGCGCCAGCCGTCGAACCGGGGCTCCGCCTTCAGCTTCTCGACCAGCTGTCCCCAGCGCTCGGCCGGCCAGCTCTTGCCGGGCTGGTGGGCGATGGGGGCGAGGGCGATAATCGGGCCGGGTCCGCTGCCGCCCGCCAGTTGCGGATCAAGCACCGCCCGTCGGTCTGTGACCGCCTGTGCGTCCAGGAATATCTCGGGATCCAGCGGGGCCGGCGCGCCCATCATGCGCGAGACCATCTCGACCTTGCGCAGTCCCGTCTCCCAGCTGCGATTGTAGACCACGCGCCGCTTCGCCGGGATCAGATAACCGAGCGCCGATCCGCGGATGTCGATGACCATGTCCCAGCGCGTGCCCACGACCTGACGCCACAGATCGACCCAGTGTCCGGCCAGCTTCTTCTTGTCGAGGATGATGACCCGCTCGACGTCTGGCGCTGAGCGGAAGAACGGGGCGGGCGGCCGGCCGCAGGCGACGGTGATCTTCGCCCCCGGAACCTGCCGCGCGATTTCGCGGATCACGCCGGAGGATATGACGCAGTCGCCGATGCGGTTAGAAGTGACGAACAGGACCTTCCTGGCAGTCTTGGTATCTGTCACGCGTTTTTGGCCTTCGCTTCGCTTTCCCCGGTTCGCTATCAGTCCGTGAGGACTTTCGCGAGAGGAGCCGCGATTGGACGACATCCAGCACCTGACCTGCCGGGGCGGCGAGACCCTGGCGTACAGACGCGTCGACGGCGAGGGCCCGACTGTCGTCTGGATCGGCGGCTTCCGCTCCGACATGGAGGGAACCAAGGCCATGGCCCTGGACGCCGCGGCCCGCGAGCGCGGCTGGGACTATGTCCGCTACGACCATTTTGCCCATGGCCAATCCTCGGGCGACTGGCGAAAGGCGACGATCGGGCGCTGGCGCGAGGATGCGATCTGCATGGTCGACAGCCTCAAGGGGCCGGTCGTGCTCGTCGGCTCGTCCATGGGCGGCTGGGTCGCCCTGCTGGCGGCGCTGGCGCGGCCGGGACGGATGGCCGGACTGGTGCTGATCAATCCGGCCCAGGATTTCACCGAACGGTTGATGTGGCCCAGTCTCGCCGACCACGAACGTCATGCCATTCTGCGCGACGGCGAGATCGTGATCGTCGAGGAGGGCATGGGCGAATACGTCCTGACTCTGGGCCTGTTCGAGGATGGCCGGGACTGGCTGCTGCTGGGCGCCCCCCTGCCCATTGCCGCCCCGGTTCACATCTTTCAGGGCCGCGCCGACGACGTGGTGCCCTGGCGGCACGCCACGGCGCTGGTCGAGCGGCTGACCGGCGGGGATGTGCGGCTGGACCTGATCGAGGGCGGAGACCACCGCCTGTCCACGCCGGACGATCTCGAGCGTCTGATCGAAGCGGTTGAACGAATGCGGCTTCAGGCGTTTACATAAAGGCCCCATCGCAAGGAGACCTCCGCCATGCGCCCCTTGATCCTCGCCGCCCCCACCGCCCTTCTGCTCGCTCTCGCCGCCTGCGCGCCGACGACGGGCGCCAACTCCTATGCCAACGAACTGCGCCAGCTGTCCGACAGCTGTGAGGCGCGGGGCGGCATTCTGGTTCCGACCGGCCAGCAGAGCGGCCGTCCGCAGAACGACAATGTGTGCCGCATCACCGGCGGCGCCTCGCGCCTGACCAGCGGCGGCTGACGACAGCAGGGCGGTGATCGCCGCCGCCCCGGCGCGCCTGCGCGCCGGTCCTGCCTAGAGCAACGCGGCTATGGCCGCGCGGGCGGCTTCGCCCAGGTCCGGCCGCTTCAGCGCCAGGGCGACATTGGCCCGCAACAGGCCGATCTTGTCGCCGCAGTCGTGGGTGACGCCCTCGTATTCCACCGCCGTGAAGGTTTGGTCCTTCATCAGCCGCGCCATGCCGTCGGTCAGTTGGATTTCACCGCCCGCGCCCCGCGGCTGGTTTTCAAGGATGCCGAAGATTTCTGGCTGCAGGATGTAGCGGCCCGCGATCGACAGGTTCGACGGCGCCTCGCCGCGCGGCGGCTTCTCGACCATCCCCTTCATGCGGATGTGGCGGCCGTCGCGGCTTTCCGGATCGACGATGCCGTATTTGTGCGTCTCGCTCTCGGGCACGGCCTCGACGCCGATGATGTTGCCGCCGACCTGCGCATAGACATCGGCCAGTTGCTTCAGGGCCCCCGGCTGGGAGTCCACGATGACATCCGGCAGCAGGACCGCGAACGGCTCGTCGCCGATGATGTCGCGCGCGCACCAGACCGCATGGCCGAGGCCCAGCGGCTGCATCTGGCGGGTGAAGCTCATCTCCCCCGCCGTCGCCAGTTCGGCGATCATGGCGTCGAGGATGTCGGTCTTGCCCTTGGCCAGCAGCTGGGCTTCCAGCTCGATCTGGTGATCGAAATAGTCCTCGATCGCCCCCTTCGAGCGCCCGGTGACGAAGACGATGTGCTCGATCCCGGCTTCCCGCGCCTCCTCGACGATATAACTCAGGATCGGCCGGTCGACGACGTTGAGCAGCTCCTTGGGCGTGGTCTTGGTCCCGGGCAGGACGCGGGTGCCCAGACCGGCGACGGGCAGGACGGCCTTGCGAAGGCGACGGGCGGAAGCGGTCATGTGGAATCCTGATCGGCGAGAGGCGTCAGCCTAACGCATTCGCGCCGGGATGCGATCACTCCACCGTCACCGACTTCGCCAGATTGCGCGGCTGGTCGACGTCCGTGCCCTTCTGGACCGCCGTGTAATAGGCCAGCAGCTGCACGGGGATGGCGTAGATCAGCGGCGCGATCAGGGAATGGCACTCGGGCGCATCGACGCGGCGGATGCCGGCGCCGTGCGGATCAGGCGCGGACTTCGGCGCGATCATGATCACCGGTCCGCCGCGCGCGGCGACCTCCTGCAGATTGGAGGCGGTCTTCTCGAACACATCGTCCAGCGGGGCCAGGGCGACGATCGGCGTCAGCTCATCGACCAGGGCGATCGGCCCGTGCTTCAGCTCGCCGGCGGCATAGCCCTCGGCGTGGATGTAGCTGATCTCCTTCAGCTTCAGCGCCCCTTCCATGGCCAGCGGGAACATGGCGCCGCGGCCGAGGAACAGCACGTCGGTGGCTTTCGATATGTCGTGGGCGACGGCCTTCAGCTCGTCTTCCATCCCCATGGCCTCGGCGATCAGGCGCGGTGATTCGAACAGGGCCTTGACCAGCTCGGCCTCGGTCGGGGCGTCGATACGCCCGCGCTGGACCCCGGCGGAGACCGCGAGGGCGAGCAGGGCTGCGACCTGGGCGGTGAAAGCCTTGGTCGAGGCCACCCCGATCTCGGGACCCGCATGGGTCGGCCACAGATGCCCCGCCTCGCGCGCCATCGACGAGGTGTGGACATTGACCAGGGCCGCGGTCTTCAGGCCGGAAGCCTTGCACCATGACAGGCTGGCGAGGGTGTCGGCGGTCTCGCCCGACTGGCTGACGGCGACGGCCAGGGTGCCGGGCGTCAGCGCCGGGTTCCGGTACCTGAACTCGGACGCGATCTCGACGTCGCACGGCAGGCCCGCCAGCCGCTCAAAGGCGTAGCGGCCGATCTGGCCGGCATAGAAGGCGGTGCCGCAGGCAATGATCTGTATACGGTCTATGGCGGTGAAATCGGCGGCGTCGGTCCTGGCCTTGCCGTTCACGAAGTCGAGGTAGTGAGACAGTGTGCGCTGGACGCTGTCCGGCTGCTCATGGATCTCCTTCTCCATGAAATGCCGGTACTCGCCCTTCTCGACCATGGCCGAGGAGGCCGAGACCTGGACAACCGGGCGCTCGACCGGGGCGCCGTCAACGTCGAACATTCGGGCGCCGCTCCGGTCGATGCCGACATAGTCGCCTTCTTCCAGATAGGAGATCTCGGTGGTGAAGGGGCCGACGGCCAGGGCGTCAGAACCCAGATACATCTCGCCGTCGCCCCATCCGACCACCAGGGGGCTGCCGCGCCGGGCCCCCATGATCAGGCCTTCCTCGCCCTCGACCAGCACGGCCAGCGCATAGGCCCCGGTCAGCCGGTCCAGCACGCTCTTGAACGCGACGAGCGGGTCGTTGGCCGTCTCCAGCGCACGGTCCAGCAAATGGGCGACCACCTCGGTGTCGGTCTGGCTCTCGAAGGTGCGACCCTCGACGGCCAGCTCGGCCTTCAGTTCGGCGAAATTCTCGATGATGCCGTTGTGGACCAGAACCACGCGACCCGCCTTGTGCGGATGGGCGTTGGCGGTGGTCGGGGCGCCGTGGGTGGCCCAGCGGGTGTGGCCGATGCCGATCGTGGCGGCCAGCGGCTCGGCCAGCAGCACGGCTTCCAACTCGCGGATCTTGCCCTTGGCGCGGCGGCGCTCGATGCGACCGTCGACAAGAGCCGCGACGCCGGCCGAGTCATAGCCCCGGTACTCCAGCCGCTTCAGGCTGTCGATCAGCCGGGGAACCGCCGGGCCGACGCCCGTCACACCGATGATGCCGCACATGGACGAATATCCCTGAAAACTGAATCCACGTGCTTTGCGCACGTCCCCCGGACAGTCTAAGTCACCGTCCCGTTCGGCGCGATGTATGCGAGAATGCTCGGGATTTACACTTGAAAAGCGGTTTCGCAACATTTCTGCGGCCCTGCTTCTGAAAAGGAACCACGTTTTGGGCGAACGTAGATATTTCGGGACGGACGGCATCCGCGGTCGGGCCAATACGCATCCGATGACGCCCGAAGTGGCGCTCCGCGTCGGCCTCGCGGCCGGCCGTCTGTTCATGTCGTCCGACAATCGCCGCCATCTGGTGGTGATCGGCAAGGACACACGCCTTTCGGGCTACATGATCGAGCCGGCCCTGGTGGCCGGCTTTTCGTCCGCCGGTATGGATGTGCGCACCTTCGGTCCTCTGCCGACGCCGGGCGTCGCCATGATGACCCGCTCGATGCGGGCCGACATCGGCGTGATGATCTCGGCCTCACACAACTCCTACCTCGACAACGGCATCAAACTGTTCGGTCCGGACGGTTACAAGCTGTCGGATGCGGTCGAGCTGAAGATTGAATCGATGATGGATCAGGCGCTGGACGCCGATCTGGCCCCGCCCGACGCCCTGGGTCGGGTCAAGCGCATCGACGATGCCCAGGCCCGTTATGTCGAGATCGCCAAGGCCAGCTTTCCCAAGGGCCTCAGCCTGCAGGGCCTTCGGATCGCCATCGACTGCGCCAACGGCGCCGGCTACCGGGTCGCCCCGACCACCCTCTATGAGCTGGGGGCCGAGGTCTGCGCCGTCGGCGTCGAGCCCAACGGCCTGAACATCAATGCGGACTGCGGCTCGACCCATCCCGAGACCCTGGCCGAGGCGGTCAAACGCTACCGCGCCGACATCGGCATCGCCCTCGACGGCGACGCCGACCGGGTCATCATCTGCGACGAGAAGGGCAAGGTCGTGGACGGCGACCAGATCATGGCCCTGGTCGCCCTGGACTGGGCCCGCCGCGGCCTGCTGGTCGGAGGCGGCGTGGTCGCCACCGTCATGTCGAATCTGGGTCTGGAGCGGGCATTGAACGCCGCCGGCCTGACCCTGGAGCGGACCAAGGTTGGCGACCGCTATGTCATGGAGCGTATGCGCGAGGGCGGCTTCAACCTCGGCGGGGAACAGTCCGGCCACATCATCCTGCACGACCACGCCACCACCGGCGACGGCCTGATGTCGGCGCTTCAGGTCCTGGCCGTGCTGGTCGAGAGCGGCCGCCCGATGAGCGAACTGGCCAAACAGTTCGACACCGTGCCCCAGAAGCTGGAGAACGTACGCTACACCTCGGGCAGGCCGCTGGAGAGCGCAGGGGTCAAGGCCGCCATCGCCGACGCCGAGGCGCGTCTCGCGGGCGTCGGCCGGTTGCTGGTTCGGCCCTCGGGCACCGAGAAGCTGATCCGCGTCATGGCCGAGGGCGACGACGCGAAGCTGGTCAAGTCGGTGGTGGCCGATGTCGTCGCGGCGGTGAAGGCGGCCGGGTCAGGCTCCTGACTCAAGGATGGAACCCGCCGCCGGACCGGCGCAATCTCCCCCGATGATTCCCGCCCGCCTTACCGGCGCACTGTCCCTGATACCCGGCCTGATCGTCTGCGTGGCGGTCGCCCTGGCGGCGGTCGCCGTCCAGGTCCTGGAGGTGCGGCTGTTCGGGCGCGGATGGATTGACGCCATCGTGCTGGCCATCCTCATCGGCGCCGCGATCCGCAGCGTCTGGACCCCGCCCGAGGTCCTGCGTTCCGGCATCGAGTTCAGCGCCCGCACCCTGCTCGAGATCGCCGTGGTCCTGCTGGGCGCCTCGGTCAGCGCCGCGACGGTCATCGCCATCGGACCCGGCCTGCTGGCGGGCACCGCCGTGGTCGTGGTCCTCGCCCTGGCCATCAGCTACGGGATCGGGCGGCTGCTGCGCCTGCCGCCCCGGATGGCGGTGCTGATCGCCTGCGGCAACGCCATCTGTGGCAACTCCGCCATCGCCGCCGTCGCCCCGGTGGTAGACGCCGAGGCCAAGGACGTCTCCGCCGCCATCGCCTTCACCGCCGTGCTGGGCGTGGCGGTGGTCCTGCTGCTGCCCCTGCTCGGCGCGGCCTTGCAATTGACCGACGTCCGCTACGGCGTGCTCGCCGGACTAACCGTCTATGCCGTGCCCCAGGTGCTGGCGGCCACCCTGCCGGTCGGCGCGGTGGCCAACCAGGCCGGGACGCTGATCAAACTGGTCCGGGTCCTGATGCTGGGGCCCGTCTGTCTGGTGCTCGCCATCCTCATGGCGGTCCGCCGTCGCGAGGGCGAAGCCGTCGCGGCCCCCCGGAGCGGTGTCGCGATCCACCAGCTGATCCCGTGGTTCATCATCGGCTTCCTGCTGATGATGGCCGCGCGTTCGACCGGCCTGATCCCGGCCGCCGCCGTGCCGGTCATGGCTGACACGGCAAAAGTCCTGACCGCCCTGTCCATGGCTGCGCTCGGCCTCAGCACCGATGCGCGGGCGGTGGCCCGGTCGGGCGTCCGCATCGCCGCGGTGGTGATCCTGTCGCTGCTGGCCCTGCTCGGACTGGCCCTGGCCCTGATCTATCTGCTCGCGCTGGTCTGAAGGTCCGCCAGCCGGTCCGCCAGCCCTTCGATCCGCTTGCGGATATCCGGCACGGCGGTCGTTTCCCAAAAGGCCGCGCGCGCCGGCGGTCCCAGCACGAACAGCCGGGCGTCGGGCGACCCAACGGCGCTCAGCAGCCGCCCCTCCGCGTCCAGATCAAGACCGATGCCCAGGGGTTCGAGCCGTGCGCGGCCGGCCTTGATCAGCGGCCCGGTCAGGGGATCTTCATCCGCCGCATGACCGGGACCGGTGCAGTCGATCAGCCATTGGCCGGCGACCGGCGACCGGCCTGAACCGTCCCGCGGATGCCAGTGCAGCGTCACACCCCCGGCGTCGGTCTCGATCCGCTCAACCCGGCCCGCGACGATGCTGAGACGGCCGACGGCCTGCAACCGGTTCATGGTCTCGTCGATGCCGGCTGGAATGCGGTGGCGGTGGACATCCCACCACGGACGCAGATGCCGAAGCCAGCGAGCGCGGGTCTTCGCGTCCGCCCCGGTCCAGAGCCGCGCCGTGACCGGGCGCAACCCCTCCATCACGCCGCGCCAGCCGCCGGCCGAAGCCAGCCGTCGGGCCTCCCCCAGCCGGTCCGACAGGCAGCCGGTCAGCAGCGCTTCGGTCGGCGGCGTCGGAGCGTCGTGACCGGAGCCGTGCACACGAGGCGTGAGGCCGCGTCGGGACAGGGCCGTGATCCGGCCCTTGCGACCCGTCGCGTCCAGCCACAGGATCATGTCCACCATGGTCAGGCCCGATCCTAGAATGATCACCGCGTCTTCGGCCCCGATCCGTTCCAGCGCGGTCAGGGCCCAGGGGTCCGCGATGATCCGACGCGACCCGCGCCCGGCCGTCCTGGGCGCCGGGTTGCCGGTCGCCAGCACCACGGCGCCCGCCGGGATGACCCGTCCATCGGACAGGCGGACGCCATCGCCCTCAACACCCGCGACCTCGCCGGTGACGAGCTCGATCATCCCGGGATGCGCCATCCGCGCTGCGCTCAGCCGGTGCTGCAGATATTCGCCATAAAGCCTGCGCGGCGCGAAACCATCCGGGTCCGCATGTTTCGGACAGTTGGCTCGCAGCCACTCAACGAAATCGCCCGGCGTGTCATCCACCGCACTCATCCGGTCGGAGCGCACATTGAGCAGATGCCCATCGAACGGCGTCGAATAGGCCAGGCCCGGCCCGAAGGTCCCCGTGCGGTCGATCAGGCTGCAGGCGACGCCGCGCTTCGCCACCCTGGCCGCCAGCATGGCGCCGGAGAATCCGCCGCCCACGATCACGACCGGCTGCACGCCTTTGGCCACCCGTCCCCCGTCGATCCCTTCAGAGTTCCTGATTATAGGCCCCGATCTCCGGGTATTTGGCCAGCCGCGGCTTCACCTCTTCACGGAACAGTGCGCGCATGTCGGCGTCGGAGCGCATGCTCTCGACCACCACCACCAGCTCCGGCTTGTTGGACGAGGCGCGCACCAGCACCCAGGACCCGTCCTCCAGGTGCACCCGCACCCCGTTGACAGTGATCGCCTCGACGATTTTGCGTCCCAGGATCGAGCCGCCGGCATCCGCCAGGGCCTGATACTCGGCCACGATCCGTTCCAGCACCTCATACTTCAGCTCGTCGTCGCAGTGCGGCGACATGGTCATGGAGGTCCAGGCATCGGGCAGGGCGCCCTTCAGCTGCGACAGGGTCTTGCCCGGATTGCGGTCCAGCATGGCCAGGATAGCCCCTGCCGCCACGATGCCGTCGTCGTATCCCCGACCGATCGGCGCATTGAAGAAGAAATGGCCCGATTTCTCGAACCCGGCCAGGGCCCCCAGTTCGGCGGTCTTGCGCTTGATATAGCTGTGCCCGGTCTTCCAGTAGACGACGTCGGCGCCGTTCGCCTTGAGCACCTCGTCGGTCTTGTACAGGCCGGTCGACTTCACATCGACGACGAAGGTGGCGTTGGCATGCAAGGCCGACAGGTCGCGGCCCAGCATCAGACCGATCTTGTCGGCATAGATCTCCTCGCCCGTGTCGTCGACCACGCCGCAACGGTCGCCGTCGCCGTCAAAGCCCAGCGCCAGCTCGGCCCCCGTCTCGCGCACCCGCGCCGCCATCTGCATCAGCATGGCGTGATCTTCCGGGTTCGGATTGTATTTGGGGAAGGTCCAGTCGAGGTCGGTGTCCATCTCGATGACCTCGGCCCCCATACGGCGCAGGGCCTCGGGCGCGAAGGCCCCGGCGGTGCCGTTGCCGCAGGCGGCCACGACCTTGATCGGCCGGCTCAGCTTCACCTTCGCCGTGATCTCCTCCAGATAGCGTTCGCGGAAACCGTCCACGCGGGTCAGGCTCCCGCCCGGCCGGCCCACGCCTTCGCCGTTCAGCACGATGTCCTTCAGCCGCCCGATCTCGTCGGGGCCGAAGGTCAGCGGCGGATTGGCCCCCATCTTGACCCCGGTCCAGCCGTTCTCGTTGTGGCTGGCCGTGACCATGGCCACGCAAGGCGCGTCGAGCGCGAACTGGGCGAAATAGGCCGTCGGCGACAGGGCCAGGCCGATGTCCAGCACCTCCATCCCGCCTTCCAGCAGGCCGAGCATCAGCGCCTGTTTCACCGACAGGGAGTAGGAGCGGAAGTCGTGGCCGACCACGATCCGGGGGGTCTGGCCGATCTCGTGGACATAGGTCGCCAGCCCCAGACCAAGGGCTTGAATGCCGAGAAGATTGATCTCCTTCTCCAGGATCCACCGCGCGTCGTATTCGCGAAACCCGGTCGCCTTGACCAGCGGCGTGGTCTCATAATCGGCGGTGTTGGAACGCAGGTCGGAGCGGGGCTTTTGCATCGGGAGCCTTGGAAGATGGGGTTTGTAGCTTGGCTATAGGGCGCCGTGCGCCGCGCGGACAACAACGCCCCGCCGCCGGCATGGCTCCGCCGGATCGCCGTGCCGGGCTCGTCTTGACCCACGCGCCCGCCGGTCCTACCCCCAGACAGATTGTCCGGAGACCTGAATGCCCCGCCTGATCCTGCTGCGCCACGGCCAGAGCCAATGGAACCTCGACAACCGGTTCACGGGCTGGGTCGACGTCGATCTGACCGCCGAGGGCGAGGCCCAGGCCCGGCGCGCCGGCGAACAGCTCGCCGCGGCCGGCTTCCGGCCGTCGGTCATGTTCACCTCGGTGCTGAAGCGGGCGACGCGGACGGGCGCCCTGGCTCTGGATGCCGCCGGGCTGCGGGATGTGCCGGTGATCAACGACTGGCGGCTGAACGAGCGGCACTACGGCGGCCTGACCGGCCTGAACAAGGCCGAGACGACGGCGACCCACGGCGAGGACCAGGTCCTGATCTGGCGCCGCAGCTATGACATCCCGCCCCCGCCGCTCGCGCCGGGCGGCGAGTGGGATTTCGCCGGCGACCCCCGTTACGCCGGCCAGACCATCCCCGATACGGAAAGCCTCAAGACCACCCTCGATCGGGTGCTTCCCTATTGGGACGAAGCTATCGCCCCGCGCCTGAAGGCCGGAGAGGATGTGCTGATCGCCGCCCACGGCAATTCCCTTCGGGCCATCGTCAAACATCTGTTCGGCGTGCCCGACGACCGGATCGTCGGGGTCGAGATTCCGACCGGCAATCCGCTCGAGATCGATCTCGACGCCTCGCTCAGGCCCGTCGCCGCCCGCTATCTGGACGCGGCGCGCGCGACGGAACTGCCGCCGCTGGGAGCGGGTGAATGACCACGCCGCAGCAGGCCTCTGACGACATCCGCTTCATGGGCCGGGCCATCGCCCTGGCCAAGGACCGGATGGGCCAGACCTGGCCAAATCCGGCGGTGGGATGCGTGATCGTCAAAAACGGTGAGGTCGTCGCCGAGGCCGCCACCGCGCCGGGCGGTCGCCCTCACGCCGAGGAACAGGCCGCGCCGGCCGCCGGCGATCGCGCGCGCGGCGCTACGGCCTATGTCACCATGGAACCCTGCGGCGCCCGGTCCTCGGGCCGCACCTCCTGCTCCCATTTCCTGATGGACGCGGGGATCAGCCGGGTCGTGGTGGCCGCGGTCGATCCTTCGCCCTTCGCCTCGGGGCGCGGCGTCGAGCGGCTGAAAAAGGCCGGACTGCAGGTCGAGACGGGCCTGCTCGCGGCCGAGGCGGCGGTCCTCTACGAAGGCTATCTGCACCGGGTCGAGACGGGCCGACCCATGGTCCGGATCGCCGCCGACGGGGCCGGCTACGACGCCCGTTTCGCCGCCTCGGCCAAGGCCGACCTGACCACCGAACTGAAGCGCCTCGGCGAGGCCGGCTATACCCGTGTCTGGGTCAGTCCCGGCGAACTGGCGGACGCGCTGGCGGAACAGGGGCTTCTGACCCTCTGACACCGGCCGGGTGGCGAGTGATCAGTGGCGAGTGATTAGTGATAGCCGGCCTCGTCGGCGGCGGAAGGGCGGCGCAGTCCGTGCCGTCGCACAACTGTTGGCCAGCCACTAGCCACTGATCACTCCCAACTCACCAGTTCCCACAAACGCTTCCTTAAGCGCCGCCGTGCCATATCGGGATCATGTCGGAGAATACCGTCCCAACGGCCGCCAGAAGGCGCATCAATCAATCGGAGCTGGACGCCATCTGCGCCCGGCACGACCGCCTGTGGCAGGCCAAGCCGGGCGGCGCCCGCGCGGTCCTCGCCTGGCTCGACCTATCGGGTCTTTCGCTCAAGGGCCGCAACCTCGCTGACGCGGACTTCGCCGCCGCCAGCCTGATCGGGACGGACCTGTCGGGCGCCAAGCTGGACAATGCCACCTTCTTCGGCGCGGACATGCAGGACTGCTTGTTGGTTGACGCCAGCCTGCGCCGCACCGACCTGCGCGGCGCCTGTCTGCGCGGAGCGGACCTGACCGGAGCCGATCTGTTCGAGGCCGACCTGCGCGAAGGCACGATCGCCTCTGCCGACGCCAAACTGGGCTTCAAGATTGTCGAGGCCAAGTCGCGCAACGAGACCGAGGCCCAGGGCGCCTGTCTCGCCGGGGCGAACCTCGAACGCTCCAAACTGACCGGGATCGTGGCCGTGGCGGCGGATTTCTCCGACGCCATCATGAAGGACTGCAAGATGGTCCGGGCCAACCTGAAACAGGCCAGCTTCCGCGGCGCCGACCTGTCCGGGGCCGACCTGTCGGGCGCTGATCTCTCCGGGGCCGATCTCCGCGACGCCGTCCTGGTCGGCGTCAAGGCCGCCATGTGGCGAACGGACGGGGCCAATATGACCGGGGCCCTGACCGATGAGCGATCCTCCGGCAGCCCGGTCGGCAAGATGCCCGCCGCCGAAATGCTGGCCGAGCATGCCCAGTGGTGCGAGACCGGCGGCGCCGAGGGCCGGCCCTCGGTCTTCGACGGTGTCGATCTGCGGGCGCTGCGCTCGATCCGTGGCTACAATCTGACGGCGCTGTCAGCGCGCGGAGCGGTCTTCTACGGCCTCGACATGGAGGGGGTCCAGCTTCAGGGCGCCCACCTTGAGGATGCCGATCTGCGCTCCGTCAATCTTAAGGGCGCCGACCTGCGCGGGGCCCGGCTGGCGAGAGCCCGGTTGAACGGTGCGGATCTGCGCGGAGCGCAGCTGGGGCCGTTGATGATCACCTCCGAGCGGCTGCTGCCCGCCGACCTGACCGGCGCCTGCCTGCGGGGGACCGACCTGTCCGGCGCGGACCTCAATCGGGCGATCATGATCGGCGCGGACCTTTCCCGGGCGGTGATGTTCGGAACCAGCGTGCGCCAGGCCGTCCTGACCGGCGCGATCACAAGCGGGGTGCGCGGCCTCGAGACGATGGATGCGGTCGCATGACCTTTGTTCGAAGGGCTCTTTCCCAGGGCGACTTGGATATGTTCGTCGCGGCGCATGAGCGCCTGGTCGAGGGTCGTCCCGGCGGCCGCCGGCTGATGCTCAAATTCGTTGATCTCAACGGGCTGGACCTCTCGGGCCGCAATCTGTCCGAGGCAGACTTCACCGGCTGCGCCCTGGAAAACGCCAAACTCGTCGGGGCCCGGATGAACGGCGCTGTGCTGTTCTGCGCTGATCTCAGGGGCGCGGACTTCACCGGCGCCCAGCTGGTCCGGGCGGACCTTCGCGGCGCCTGCCTCCGCGGCGCCAGCCTGATGAACGCCGATCTCACCCGCGCCGACTTCCGTGAAGGCGTCATCGCCGTGCCCCATGCCACCAAGGGGCTGGCGGCGATCAGGCATGAGACCCGGCAAGGCATCGCCGATGGCGCGACCTTCGCCGGCGCCACCCTCGACGGCGGCCATCTGGATGGCATCACCGCCATGAAGGCAGACTTCACCGACTGCTCCATGCGCGGCGCCATGCTGACCAAGGCCAATCTCAAGGAAGCCAATCTGACCGGCGCCATGCTGGAGGACGCGTCCGTCGACGGCTGCAATCTGGAAGGCGCGCGGCTCATGGGGGCGATCCTGACCGGGGTGGCCGTCGAGCGCGCCGACACCAGCCGCGCCGACATGACCGGCGCCCTGCGCAGTCCGAGCTCCGACGCCCGGTCTCGCGCCGACGGGCTGGCGGAGCGCGCGCTGGACGCCAATGCCTGGGCCGAAAGCGGCGGCGTCTTCGGCCAGCCGGCGATGTTCGACGGCGAGGATCTTCGTCCTCTAGGGGATCGCCTGAAGGGTCTGAAGCTGCCCGGGCTCAGCGCCAGACAGGCCTGTCTCGCCGGCATGGACCTCAGGGGCGTCGGCCTTCAGGGCGCGGGCCTTGAAGGGTCGGACCTGCGCGGCTGCGATCTGCGCGGGGCGGACCTCCGGGGCGCGCGCCTGAACGGCGTCCTGCTGAACAAGGCCGACCTCCGCGGCGCCAATCTGGGGCCCCTGGCGCTCGGCAAGGATCGCTCGATGCCGGTCATTCTGGTCGAGGCCAGCCTGCGCTTCGCCCGTCTCGAGGGCGCGGTGCTGGATGGCGTCCGGGTGGACGGGGCCGATTTTTCCGGCGCCCGGATCGACCCCGGTGCCCTGAGCGAGGAGCAGCGCCGCGCCATCGAAGCCCAGGCCGACATCGCCGCCTGATCCCGCGCACGAAAAAGGGGCGACGCGAACGCCGCCCCTCCTGGTTGTTCGCCTGCACTCGCCTCGCGGTGGCTCGCTGCTTGAGGCGGGCTATGTGAGGTCTCAGGCCGCCTTGGACTTCTTGCCCTCGATCAGCCGCTGAGCGGTGTTGATCTCGATCCGGCGCGGCTTCAGCGCCTCGGGCAGTTCGCGGACCAGGTCGACCGACAGCAGGCCATCGGCCAGATCGGCGCTCTTGACCACGACATAGTCAGCCAGCTGGAACCGGCGCTCGAAGTCGCGCTCGGCCAGGCCGCGATGCAGATAGGTCCGCTCGGCGCCCGCATCGTCATTGGCCGTCTTGCGACCGGTGACGGTGAGCAGGTTCTCCTTGACCTCGAGGGTCAGTTCGTCGGGCTTGAAGCCGGCGACCGCGATCTCGATCCGGTAGGCGTTCTCGCCCGTGGTCTCGATATTATAGGGCGGCCAGCCGCTTTCCTGACTGGTGCGCGCGGCGCTTTCCAGCAGTCCGGCGAGACGGTCGAAGCCGACGGCGGAGCGGTACAGCGGGGTGAAATCATAGGTACGCATGGGTCATCCTCCTGAGGATCAGCAAGGTTGAACCGGTCCCGCGGTTTGGTGCCCGGACCGGCGGTGGGAGTTCAGCCCGGTCGACCCGATGATCGGCCCCGTCCGGTCTGGAGGCCCCGAAATCGGCGGCCTCGGAGCCGATGTGGGAAGTGCTGCGAAACCGTCAAGGGGCGCCACGTCCGCGCCAATCTGTCGCCTGTCGGTCGTCATGGCTTGCTCCCCGCCCCGGAGGCCTTAGGGTTCGCCGGAAACTCGCCCGGGAGACCTTAAAATGCGCCTGCTCGCCCTTGTCATGACGACCGCACTGGCCTTGCCGGCCCTGGCCGCGGCCCAGAACCTGCCCGCCATGCCGACGCTGGATGAATCCCCGGCGGAGCGCACGGTCCGCCGGGCCGCCATGACCCCGCCCGTGTTGCAGGAGGACACGGCGCTGCAGGCGGCCATTGGCTCCGCCGCCCGTCCCGCCGCCGATGTGGCCCGCGACGTCTACCGCCGCCCGTTCGAAAGCCTGACCTTCTGGGGCCTGACCCCGGGATCGACGGTCGTGGAGATCCAGCCCGGTCGCGCCGGCTGGTGGACCGCCATCCTGCAGCCCTATGCCGAGGCCACCGGCGGAACCTATGTCGCGGTCAACCAGCCGCTGGAGAGCATGGGCGTCGAGGACGGGAGCGCCGACATGGTCCTGGTCGCCCGTGCCTTCCACAACTGGCATCGCGCCGGCCGGACTGACGCCTTCCTGGCCGCCTTCTTCAAGGCGCTGAAACCCGGTGGCGTTCTGGCGATCGAACAGCACCGCAGCGAGGACGGCCTGAACCCCGACGTCACCGCCCCGACGGGCTATATGCCGGAAAGCCATATCATCCGCGTCGCACAGGCCGCCGGCTTCGTGCTTGAGGCCCGCAGCGAGCTGAACGCCAACCCCAGGGATGATCGTGACCATCCTTACGGCGTCTGGACCCTGCCGCCGGTCCGGACCAGCGCCCCGCGCGCCAACAATGCCACCGACCGGCCCACCCCCCTGACCGAGGCTGAACGCGCCGAGTATGATGCGATCGGTGAAAGCGACCGCATGACGCTGCGTTTCCGCAAGCCGGGATGACGTCCGCTCCTGCCAGCAACGGTTTTGACCGGGCTTGTGAACAGGGTTAAGCCCAGCCCTCGGGCGGCTGGTCTGAAACGTGCAGCATCGGCCTCCAGAGGAACTGGATGAGCAATTTGAGACACGAAAAGCGACTGCCGTTGTCGCGCCGGGGCGTATTGGCCGGCGCTGCGGCACTGACGCTGACGGGTCTCGCCGCCTGTGGCCGCCAGGAAAAGACCGCCGAGCCGCCCCCGACTCCGGACGGCCCTCCCCAGGGCTCGCTGGAATGGGCGGTCACCGGTCCCTGGCGCGCACAGGACAAGGTTCGCGACGCAGCCCGGCATCCGATGGAGACGCTGCGCTTCTTTGGTCTCCAGCCGCGCATGACGGTGGTCGAGTTCTGGCCGGGCAGCGGCTGGTGGACGGAAATCCTCGCGCCCTATCTGGCCGAGGGCTCGGGCAAATACGTCGCCGCGGGCTTCCAGACCGGCCCGGGGGCCGATCCGTCCCAGGTGGCGCTGATGGCGGCCTTCCAGCAGCGGTTCACCAACGATCGCCGGCTGTACGGAGAGATCGAACTTTCCGCCTTCGGCCCGACGTCAGGTCCGGTCACTGTGGCGGGCACGGCCGACATGGTCCTGTTCATGCGCAACATTCATGCGTGGATGGCGGCCGGAATCGCCGAGAAGGCCTTCGCCGACGCCTATGCCGCCCTGCGTCCCGGCGGGGTGCTGGGCATCGAGCAACATCGTCTGGGTCCGGAAGAGGATCAGGACCCCGCCGCGGCGAACGGATACGTTCAGGAGGCATTTGTGAAACAGCTGGCGGCGGAAGCGGGCTTCGCCTTTGTCGCCGCCTCGGAAATCAACGCGAATGAAAGGGATACCAAGGATCATCCGTTCGGCGTCGAGACCCTCCCGCCCATGGGACTGACCGCGCCGCGCGGTTCGCCGCCGAATCCGAACTTTGATCGGTCGAAGTATGACGCGATCGGAGAGAGTGACCGCATGACCTTGAGATTCAGGAAGCCAGAGTGAACCGAGCCGCCGCCTATGCCGCCAATGCGCCCTTGATGGGGGTCCCGGGTGCGTCCGCGCCTCCGGGCGGCGTGGGCGAATGGTTCCGCGGCGCCGGCGGCCTGCGCCTGCGGGCCGCCTTCTGGACGCCCTCGACCCTGGTGGCGAAGAAGCCGCGCGGCACCGTGATCGTCAGCCCCGGCCGCACCGAGCCGATCGAGAAATATTTCGAGGTCATCGGCAATTTCCTCGCCCGCGGCTGGTGTGTGCTGGCCCACGACTGGCGGGGACAGGGCCTGTCGGCCCGCCTGCTGCCGGATCGCCTGAAAGGCCATGCCCGGGCGGTCGAGGAGTTCCTCGACGACTACGCCCGCCTGCTCGACGCCTGGGAGGGCCGCGCGCCCAAGCCCTGGGTCATGGTCGGTCACTCCATGGGCGGCACGCTGAACCTGATGACCCTGCAGGGCGGCGAGAGCCGGGTCGCCGGCGCCATCCTGTCCAGCCCCATGCTGCGCATCAAGACCGGCAAACGGTCGATGTGGTCCGTCAAACTGGCTGTCCGCTGGAACCTGCGCCACGGCAAGGCCGGCGACTATGTGCTCGACGACGCCGACGATCCGTTCGACCACACCTTCGAGAAGGACGCCCTGACCTCGGACGAGAGCCGCTATGAACAGTGGCGGCAGCAGCTCTACGCCTGCCCGCACCTGGCGGTCGGCGGCCCGACCTGGGGCTGGCTGGCCTTTGCCCTGGACGCCGGCGAACGCTCGCTGAAGCCCAAGGCGCTCAAGGCGGTGCGCATCCCCGTCGCCATCGTTCAGGCAGCGGAGGACGACCGCGTCTGGAAACAGACAAACAAATGGGCCGCCAAACGGCTCGGTCGCGGCCGCTATGTCGAGATTCCGGGGGCCAAACACGAGATCATCATGGAGGCCGACGACATGCGCGCGGTCTTCCTCGACGAGTTTGACGCCATGGGCGCCTATATCTCTCCGGTCGAGGACCTGTCGCCGATGGTGGTCCCCGCTACGCCCGAACCCGCCAACGAGTCCGAGCCCAACGAGGCAGCCTGAACCGGGCGGGATCTAGAGGGCCGCTCTTCGCAATGTGATCAGCGCCTGCTCACGGATGCCCGCATCGCCCACGGCGAGGATCTGCCCGTTCCCGTCCGGCGTCTCGCCGCGCCAGTTGGTGACCTCACCGCCGGCCGCTTCAATGACGGGGACGAGGGCCGACCAGTCCCAGACCTTCAGTCCGCTCTCGGCCACCAGATCGATCCGGCCCGCGGCCAGCATGGCGTAGGCATAGGCGTCGCAGCCCATACGGGCGAGGCGGGCGGCGGCGCGCACCTGGGTCCAGGCCCCGAGCTCCGCGCCCGTGAACAGGTCCGCGTCGGTGGTGGCGATGACGGCGTCGGTCAGACGGGGGCAGGGCCGTACGGCCAGCGGCGCTTCCCTCCCGCCCTTGAGCAGGCGCGCGCCCGACGGGCCGCCGAGGAAGATCTCGTCGAGATAGGGCTGGCCGATGATGCCGACGGTCGGCCGGCCTTCGGCGCGCAGGGCGATCAGATTGGTCCAGAGCGGCAGGCCGGCGATGAAGGCGCGTGTGCCGTCGATGGGGTCGAGAATCCAGACATGGTCGGCGTCCGGCCGGTCCTCGCCATACTCCTCGCCGATGACCCCATGATCGGGATAGCGGGCCGCGATCAGGCTGCGGATCGCCGCCTCGGCCTCGCGGTCGGCCTGGGTGACCGGATCGAAGGCGCCGGGGCCGCCCTTGTCCGCCTCCTCATACGCGCCGCGGAAATAGGGCAGGGAGACGCGGGCGGCCTCGCGGGCCAGATCGACGGCGAACAGTTCATACTCGGTCATGGGAGGGGCGAGTGGCGAGGGGCGAGGGGCGAGTCAAGCGATCGGTGCAACAATCGCCAGACTCCTCGACCCTCATCCCTCGACCCTCATCCCTCTCACGCCGCGTCGCCCTCGGCGTGCAGCGACTTGGCCAGGTCCAGCAGGCGGCGGCGCGGACGCTCGCCCAGCTGGTAATAGGCCTGGATCAGGTCGAGCGTTTCCTTGCGGGAAAACATCTCGCCGCCCTGGTTGGCCGCCTCCTTGCGTTCGATGGCCTCTTCCAGACCGTCGTAGAAATAGCTGACGGGCGACTCCAGCGCCTCGGACAGCTGCCACAGACGCGCGGCCGAGATGCGATTGGCGCCGCACTCGTATTTCTGGATCTGCTGGAAGCGGATCCCGACCTGGGTGGCCAGCTGCTGTTGTGTCAGGCCCAGAAGACGCCGGCGACGGCGCAGGCGGCGGCCCAGGTGAAGGTCAATATCGGTGGCCATGGCCCCATTTCCCCTTGTTGGCGGGCTGTCCCGAAGCGGGACGGCTCGCCCTTCAAGTGGCAAGCACCATGCCGCGCTCCCGTGACGGGGGATTGTCGATGAGCAGTGTTTTGCGACGGGATTCGCAACCGTTGCCGCACCAGCGCATTACCGCGACAGAGCGATCGCGCTTGGGAATGTCAGGAGACACACTATGGGCTTGGGAATCATCGGCTGGATCATCATCGGCATCATCGCCGGCTGGCTCGCTGAAAAAGTCATGGGCCGCAGCCACGGTCTGGTGACGAACCTTATCGTCGGCGTCATCGGCGCCCTGCTCGGCGGCTGGATCGCCGGCCAGTTCCTCGGCATGGCCGTGGGCGGCTTCAACGTCATGACGCTGCTGGTCGCCTTCCTCGGCGCCTGCCTGCTGCTGTTCCTTCTGGGACTGGTGAAGCGTCGCGCTTAAGCGATCCATCGCCTGCAACGACGAAGGGCGGCTCCTCACGGAGCCGCCCTTTTTCTTGTTCGCTACCCTGTAATCAGGCGCCCGGGGCGTCTGGCTCAGCCGTCTGGCCTTCGCCGGGAGCCGGTGCCCCCGAGTCATCGGCCGGCGGCATGCCGGCTTCTGCCGGCGGCATCGGGGCAGCGGCCGGTTCAGCTACGTCAGCCGCCGAGTCCGTGATCGACGGGGCGGCGGCGAACTGGGCGCTGGTCCAGCCGACGGCGACGCCTTCGCCGTCCTGACGCACACCGCCGGAGACCGGCACGCCGCGCAGCTGACCATCAGCCCCTCGCACGGTCAGTTCCTGGCCGGCTTCAGTGTTGCGGGCGCCTTCCAGCTGACCCAGTACGGTCCCGTCCGAACCCTTGACGTCGGAGCCGGGCTGAAGGGTCAGGGTCGGCTGCTCAGCCGCGGGCTGGGCCGGCGCAGCGGCCGGAGCCGGGGCGGGTTCCTGGGTCTGCGCGGCCGTGCTGTCCTGTGCGAACGCGGGAGCGGTCATGAGGAGCAGGCCGGCGACGCCAGTGAGGAGCGCGGTCTTTCGCATGATGTCTGCCTTGTCTACGCGAGCAAAAAGGGCTCGCACCGACCAGACAAACACACGCTGTGACCGTTTGTTTCGACCGCCCCGAAATGACCTTGGGTCTGCCCGGATTGGCCGATTCAGGCGCGACCCGCGCCGCTTTTACTCTTCGCGGACGCGCTTCTTGCGGAACGAGGGGTTCAGCACGGCCTTGCGCAGGCGGATCGACTTGGGCGTGATCTCGACCAGTTCGTCTTCCTCGATATAGGCGATGGCCTGCTCCAGCGACGGACGGCGCGGCGGGGTCAGGCGCACGGCTTCATCCTTGCCGGCGGCGCGGATGTTGTTCAGCTGCTTGGCCTTCATCGGGTTGACGTCGAGGTCGTCCCAACGGGCGTTCTCGCCGATGATCATGCCCTGGTAGGTTTTCTCGCCGCCGCCGACGAACATGATGCCGCGGTCCTCGAGGTTCCACAGGGCGAAGGCGGCGGTCTCGCCGTCGCCGTTCGAGACCAGCACGCCCTTCAGACGGCCCTCGATGGCGCCCTTGTGCGGCTCATAGTGGCTGAACACGCGGTTCAGCACGCCCGAACCGCGCGTGTCGGTCAGGAACTCGCCCTGGTAGCCGATCAGCGAGCGCGACGGCGACTTCAGCGTCAGGCGGGTCTTGCCGGCGCCCGACGGGCCCATGTCCTTCAGTTCGGCCTTGCGGGCCGACAGCTTCTCGATGACCACGCCGGTGTATTCGTCGTCGACGTCGATGACGACGTCCTCGATCGGCTCCAGGCGCTCGCCGTTCTCGCCGGTCTGATAGACCACGCGCGGACGCGAGATCGACAGTTCGAAGCCTTCGCGGCGCATGTTCTCGATCAGCACGCCCATCTGCAATTCGCCACGGCCCGAGACGACAAAGGCGTCACCGCCCGGTGTGTCCTCGACCCGGATCGCCACGTTCGATTCGGCCTCTTTCAGCAGGCGTTCGCGGATCACGCGGCTTTGCACCTTGGACCCGTCGCGCCCGGCCAGCGGGCTGTCGTTGATGCCGAAGGTGACCGAGATAGTCGGCGGGTCGATGGGCTGCGAGGGCAGGGCGGTATCGACCTCGAGCGCGCAGAGGGTGTCGGCCACGGTCGCCTTCGTCATGCCCGCGATGGTGACGATGTCGCCGGCCTCGGCCGCGTCGATGGGCTGGATGGTCAGGCCGCGAAACGCCTGGATCTTTGTCACGCGGAACTGTTCGATGCGCTCGCCTGCCCGATTCAGCGCCTTGATCGACGTGCCGACGGTCAACCGCCCGGCCTCGACCCGGCCCGTCAGGATGCGGCCGATGAACGGGTCCGAGCCCAGCGTGGTCGCCAGCATGCGGAACGGCTTGTCGATATCGGCCAGTTGTTTGGGCGGTTCGACATGGCGCATGACCATGTCAAAAAGGGCAGACATGTCCTTGCGCGGCCCGTCGAGGTCCGCATCCGCCCAGCCGTTGATGCCGCTGGCATAAAGCACCGGGAAATCGAGTTGCTCGTCGCTGGCGCCGAGGTTGGCAAAGAGGTCGAAGACCTCGTTCAGCGCGCGGTCGGGTTCGGCGGCGGGCTTGTCGACCTTGTTCAGCACGACGATGGGTTTCAGCCCCAGCGCCAGAGCTTTCGAGGTGACGAATTTCGTCTGCGGCATCGGCCCTTCGGCGGCGTCGACCAGCAGGCAGACACCGTCCACCATGCTGAGGATGCGTTCCACCTCGCCACCGAAATCGGCGTGGCCGGGGGTGTCGACGATGTTGATGCGCGCGCCCTTCCATTCGACCGAGGTCGCCTTTGCCAGGATGGTGATGCCTCGTTCGCGTTCCAGATCGTTGGAATCCATCGCCCGTTCGGTGACGGCCTGTCCGGCGCGGTAGCTGCCCGATTGCTTCAGAAGTTCGTCCACCAGCGTCGTCTTGCCGTGGTC
>NZ_DDRM01000007.1:1493-4223 GCF_002343105.1 Brevundimonas sp. UBA2416 | reverse complement strand
GGCGATTGGCCAGTGGCGGCGGGGCCTGTTCCCTGCGGAACCGCGCGCGAGAGGCGTTTCGGGCATGCTGGGGACATGATCGACCCCTGCAACGCCTCAACCGGAGTTCCGCCATGGCCCCTCGCATCCTGATCGCGCTCGTCCTCGCCTCGACCCTGGCCGCGTCTGCGCCAGGTTTTGCACAGACCCGCGAGGTCTGCATCACCGAGACGGTCGGCACCGGCCCCGGTGCCTGGATCGTCTATCGCTGCCATACGTCCACCGGGCCGATCGGCCTGCCGCAGCGTCTGCGCCGCTGACCGTGACGCCCGTTTGGCGGCTGTTCCCCCGGGAACTGAACGCCGCCCCGGAACGCAGCAGGATGAGTTCATCGAAACCGCCCAACCAGACCCGGAGATCGCCATGACCCGCCTCGTCCTTCTCGCCCTTCTGATCGCCCTGCCGCCCGTGGCGCAGGCCCAGGCCCGGCAAGCCTGCCTGAGTGTGACCTCGACCGAAACCGGCTGGGGGTCACGCTATTGCGTCCCCGTCGACCGACCGCGCGGCCTGCCTGCGCGGTTGCACCGCTGATCCCCCGACCTCCCCCCCAAAACCCGAACCCACAGGAGATTGCCATGACCCGTTCCCTGATCCTGATCGCCCTGATCCTGCCGCTGGCTGCCCCGGCCTTTGCCCACCACGGCCCGCAGGTTCACACCATGGTTGCCTCGTTCGACGAAGTGCAGGATCTGCGCTTTTGCCGCCCCGGCGAGGTGCCCGGTCGCCCCGGTCAATGCCTGGTGCGCGGCCGCACCGGCCTGCTGCGCTGATTTCCGGAAAAGGAGAACGAGGATGTGTGCCCTCACCCGGATGTCCCTGCTGGCCGGGATGGTCGTTGCCCTGGCGATCCCCGCCGCAGCCCTTGCACAAAGCGCCGGTCGCCAGCTTTGCATGCATGTGGTCACCGACCGGACGGTCGGTGACGTGCTGAACTCGACCACCACGGTCACTTATTGCACCTATATCGACCGACCGCGCGACCTGCCGACCCGCCTGCGACGCTGACCTCGACTGTGCGGCGGACTTGACCACGGGCCCCGGCCAGAGCAGGCTGGGGCCTGGATGCATTCCTGCCGCTTTCCGGGGTCCGTCATGCTGCCGCAAGCCCATGTGTTCATAGCCACCTCGCTCGATGGCTATATCGCCGATGCCCAGGGCGGGATCGGCTGGCTGACCGGTCTGCCCGCGCTCGAGGGCGAGGACCATGGCTACGGCGCCTTCATGGCCGGGATCGACGCGGTGGTCATGGGATCGGGCAGTTTCCGGTCGGTGTCGGGGTTTTCCGAATGGCCCTATGCCGTGCCGGTCACGGTGATGTCGCGGCATCTGCGCGCGGGCGATATCCCCGAGGCGCTGCGGGGCAAGGTAAGCGTCAGCGGTGCCACGCCGCTGCATCTGATGGAGTCGCTGGGTGCGCAAGGCGTGCGGCGGGTCTATGTCGACGGGGGGCAGGTGGTGTCGAGTTTCCTGCGCGCCGGTCTGGTGCAACGGATTGTCCTGACCCGGGTCCCGGTGCTGCTGGGTCAGGGGCTGGCGCTGTTTCACGACACCGGCCCGCAGCGCCTGACCCATCTGGAGACCAGGGTCTGGGCGCATGGGTTCGTGCAGAGTGTCTACGCCGTCGAAGGGGCTGCGCTGACGGGTTAGGTGGCCGGAGTGGGGGTGTGGTGAAATGTATACCATTGCACACAATCCACTTGACGCAGCGACGCATTTGCGCGACAGAGCGGGCGCAGCGGGGCATCAGCCCCCCGGAGTCGCCCGGTGAATGCCTGCCGGGTGGCGGTTTGGTCCAGACGCATAGCCCTGACGGAGTGCCCGAGCGATGAGCGACATGCCCGATATCATCTATACCAAGGTTGACGAAGCCCCCGAACTGGCGCGTGCCTCTCTGGAGCCGATCATCCGCGCCTTTGCCGGGGCGGCGGGGATCAGCGTGGAAACCCGCGACATTTCCGTGGCGGGCCGCATTCTGGCGGTGTTCCCCGATGTTCTGACCGAGGCGCAGCGGGTCAGCGACGATCTGGCCTGGCTGGGCAAGCTGGTCACCACGCCCGCGGCCAATGTCATCAAGCTGCCGAACATCTCGGCCTCGCAGCCGCAGTTGAACGCGGCGATCAAGGAACTGCAATCCAAGGGCTATGCGGTGCCGGATTATCCGGAAAAGCCGGCCAACGACGCCGAAAAGGCGATCAAGGCGCGCTATGACGCGGTCAAGGGCAGCGCCGTGAACCCGGTCCTGCGCGAGGGCAACAGCGACCGGCGCGCCGCCAAGGCGGTCAAGTCCTATGCCCAGTCGCATCCCCATTCGATGGGTGCCTGGTCGGCAGAGTCGAAGACCCGCGTCGCCTCGATGCCGGGCAACGATTTCTTTGCCAATGAAAAGGCCGCCACCATCACCGCCGCGCAAGCGGGCGGGGCCAAGATCACCTTTACCCCGGCGGGCGGCGCCGAAGTCGTGCTGAAAGACGGGCTGAAATATGCCGAGGGCACGGTGGTTGACGCTACTTTCCTGTCAGCCAAGGCCCTGCGCGCCTTCATTCGCGAGCAACTGGCGACGATCGAGCCCGGCGTGCTGTTCTCGGCGCACCTCAAGGCGACGATGATGAAGGTGTCGCACCCGATCGTCTTCGGCCACTGCGTGCGCATCTTCTACAAGGATGCGTTCGCCAAGCACGGCAAGCTGTTCGA
>NZ_DDRM01000007.1:940-1446 GCF_002343105.1 Brevundimonas sp. UBA2416 | reverse complement strand
AAGGCGACGATGATGAAGGTGTCGGACCCGATCCTGTTCGGGCATTTCGTCAGCGTCTACCTGGAGGATTTCATTGCCGCGCATGGGGCAGATCTGACGGCGCTGGGCTGGAACCCGAATTCGGGTCTGGGCGATCTGGAAAAGCGCATTGCCGGGAGTGCGACGCTGGAGGCCGCCTACAAGGCCGCGATGGCGGCGCGTCCGGCGATGTACATGGTGAACTCGGACAAGGGGATCACCAACCTGCATGTCTCGTCGGATGTCATCATCGACGCCTCGATGCCCGCCGTGATCCGCGCGGGCGGCAAGGGTTGGGGCCCGGATGGCAAGGAAGCGGATGTGCTGTGCTGCATCCCGGACAATTCCTATGCCTGCGTCTATGACGAGACGGTGAAATACTTCAAGGAAACCGGCACGTTGAACGTCACCACCTGTGGCGCGGTGTCGAACGTCGGCCTGATGGCGCAGGCCGCCGAGGAATACGGCAGCCACGGCACGACCTTCGA
>NZ_DDRM01000007.1:432-826 GCF_002343105.1 Brevundimonas sp. UBA2416 | reverse complement strand
CGGCAGCCACGGCACGACCTTCGAGTTGCCCGCCGATGGCGTGGTGCGCATCGTGCTGGCCTCGGGCGAGGTGCTGCACGAGCATGCGGTGGAAAAGGGCGACATCTGGCGCTCGGCCACGGCGAAAAAGGCGCCGATCCTCGACTGGATCCAGCTTGGCATCGCGCGCTTCAAGGCGACCGGGGCAGGGGCCTTTTGGCTCGATGCCAACCGCGCCCATGACCGCGAACTGATCGCCTATGTGAAGCCTGCGCTGGCCGCGGCGGGGGTGGAGATCCCGATCCTCGATCCCCGCGCCGCGACGCGCTACAGTTTCGAAACCATGCGCGCGGGCAAGGATTGCGTCACCATCACCGGCAACGTGCTGCGAGACTATCTGACCGACCTGTTCCCG
>NZ_DDRM01000007.1:0-223 GCF_002343105.1 Brevundimonas sp. UBA2416 | reverse complement strand
TCGGCCAAGATGCTGTCGATCGTCAAGTTGATGAACGGCGGCGGCATGTTCGAAACCGGTGCCGGCGGCACCGCGCCCAAGCATGTCCAGCAGGTGCAGGAAGAAAACCACCTGCGTTGGGACAGCCTGGGCGAGTTCTGCGCACTGGGGGAATCGTTCAACTTCCTCGCCGAAGCCAAGGGCAAGCCGCAGGCCGCCGTGCTGGGCGCGGGGGGGGTGGCGG
>NZ_DDRM01000039.1:69899-70049 GCF_002343105.1 Brevundimonas sp. UBA2416 | reverse complement strand
CGCCTACGCCCAGCTGGTCGGCCGCGACGCCGGCTACGCCCAGATCCGTCTGGGCTCGGGCGAGCTTCGCATGGTCCTGGACGGCTGCATGGCCACGGTGGGCGCGGTTTCGAACCCCGACCACATGAACCAGAACCTCGGCAAGGCCGG
>NZ_DDRM01000039.1:30494-69655 GCF_002343105.1 Brevundimonas sp. UBA2416 | reverse complement strand
CACCCGCACGGTGGTGGTGAAGGCCGGACCTCTGGTGGTCGCACCCCGGTTACGCCGTGGGGCAAGGACACCAAGGGCACCCGCACCCGCAAGAACAAGGCGACGGACAAGTTCATCATCCGTACCCGCCACGTTAAGAAGGCTCGCTAAGAATGGCTCGCTCCTCCTGGAAAGGCCCGTTTGTCGACGGGTATCTGCTCAAGAAGGCCGACGCCGTTTCGACGTCGGGCCGCAAGGACGTGATCAAGACCTGGTCGCGCCGCTCCACCATCCTGCCGCAGTTTGTCGGCCTGACCTTCGGCGTCCACAACGGCCTCAAGCATGTGCCGGTGTCGGTCTCCGAGGAAATGGTCGGCATGAAGCTCGGCGAGTTCGCCCCGACCCGGAACTTCCCGGGCCACGCGGCGGACAAGAAGGCCAAAAGGAAGTAACTGATGGCCCAGACAAAAAACCCCCGTCGGGTCGCCCCGACCGAAGCGCGCGCCAAGCTGGTGAACGTCCGGATCAGCCCTCAGAAGCTGAACCTGGTCGCCCAGTCGATCCGCGGCCTGCCGGTGCAGAAGGCGCTGAACGAGCTGGAATTCAGCCGCAAGCGCATCGCCACCGACGTCCGCAAGGTGCTGTATTCGGCCGTGTCGAACGCCGAGAACAACCACAACCTCGACATCGACAACCTGGTCGTCGCCGAGGCCTTCGTGGGCAAGAACCTGGTGATGAAGCGTTTCGCGAGCCGTGCTCGTGGCCGCTCGTCGCGCATCCTGAAACCTTTCGCGGAGATCACCATCGTGGTCCGCGAAGCCGGTGAGGCCGCCTGATGGGTCAGAAAGTCAATCCGATCGGTCTGCGCCTCGGCGTCAACCGTACGTGGGACAGCCGCTGGTTCGCCCGCGGCGCCGAATACGCCAAGCTGCTGCACCAGGACCTCAAGCTGCGCACGTGGCTGAAGGAACGCCTGAACGCCGCCGGCGTGTCGCGCATCATCATCGAGCGTCCGCACAAGAAGTGCCGCGTGACGATCTACGCCGCCCGTCCGGGTGTCGTGATCGGCAAGAAGGGCGCTGACATCGAGAAGCTCCGCAAGGACATCTCGGCGCGCACCGAGGGTGAAGTTCACCTGAACATCGTCGAAGTGCGCAAGCCCGAGACGGACGCCCAGCTGATCGCCGAGAACATCGCGCAGCAGCTGGAACGCCGGATCGCCTTCCGCCGCGCCATGAAGCGTTCGATGCAGTCGGCCATGCGTCTCGGCGCCAAGGGCGTCCGCATCAACGTGTCGGGCCGCCTCGGCGGCGCGGAAATCGCGCGGATGGAATGGTATCGCGAAGGCCGTGTGCCGCTGCACACCCTGCGCGCCGACATCGACTACGGCTTCATCCAGGCCAAGACGACCTACGGCATCATCGGTGTCAAAGTCTGGGTCTTCAAGGGTGAGGTGCTCGAGCACGATCCGATGGCCCAGGACAAACGCTGGGCTGCCGAGGCTGCTGGTCCGTCGTCCAACGAAGGCCGTGAACGCGGCGGTCCCCGTGGTGATCGTGGTCCGCGCCGCGACCGGGCACGTGAGAGCTAAGTCATGCTGCAACCGAAGAAAACCAAGTACCGCAAGGCCTTCAAGGGCCGCATCCACGGCGCCGCCAAGGGCGGCTTCTCGCTGAACTTCGGGTCCTATGGCCTGAAGACGGTGGAGCCGGAACGCATCACTGCGCGTCAGATCGAGGCGGCCCGCCGCGCGATCACCCGCCAGATGAAGCGTCAGGGCCGCGTCTGGATCCGCGTGTTCCCCGACCTGCCCGTCACGGGCAAGCCGGCCGAAGTCCGCATGGGCAAGGGCAAGGGCGCCGTGGATCACTGGGCGGCGCGCTGCCACCCGGGCCGGATCCTGTTTGAAATCGACGGCGTGCCGGACGACATCGCCCGTGAGGCCCTGCGTCTCGGCGCCGCCAAGCTGCCGGTCCGTACGAAGGTGGTCACCCGCCTCGACGCCGGCGTCTCGCATGTGGAGCACGCAGGCGCATGACCAAGATCGCCGATCTCCGGGCCAAGACGCCCGACCAGCTGTCCGACGAGCTTCTTTCGCTCAAGAAGGAACAGTTCAACCTGCGCTTCCAGGCCGCCACCGGCCAGATGGAAAAGACCCACCGGGTCTCTGAAGTGCGCAAGGACATCGCCCGCATTTCCACGCTCCTGCGTGCAAATCGCGCAGCGGTTTAAGGAAACGAAGATGCCCAAACGAGTTCTCGAAGGCGTGGTCGTCTCCGACAAGGGCGACAAGACTGTCGTCGTCGTCGTCCAACGCACGCTGCTGCACCCGGTCCTGAAAAAGATCGTGCGCCTGTCCAAGAAGTATCACGCTCACGACGAAGCCAACGCCCTCAAGGTGGGTGATCAGGCCCGCATCATCGAGTGCGCCCCCAAGTCCAAGCTGAAGCGCTGGGAAGTCCTGTCGGACTCCTCGGCCTCGGCCTCGTAATCAGAAAGATCTGATCAAATGATCCAGATGCAAACTAACCTGGAGGTAGCCGACAATTCGGGTGCTCGCCGGGTCATGTGCATCAAGGTGTTGGGCGGCTCCAAGCGCCGCTACGCCTCGGTGGGCGACACGATTGTCGCTTCGGTGAAGGAAGCCATTCCTCGCGGCCGCGTGAAGAAGGGCGACGTCGTGCGCGCCATCGTCGTGCGCACCGCCAAGGACATCATGCGCAAGGACGGCTCTGTCATTCGCTTCGACAAGTCGGCCGCCGTCATCGTCAACAAGCAGAACGAGCCCGTCGGCACGCGGATCTTCGGCCCGGTTCCCCGCGAACTGCGCGCCAAGAACCACATGAAGATCATCTCTCTGGCTCCGGAGGTCCTGTAGTCATGGCCGCCAAGATCAAGACCGGCGACAACGTCGTGGTGCTCACGGGCAAGGACAAGGGCCGCACCGGCAAGGTGACCAAGGTCCTGCCCGCCACCAACCGCGTCATGGTGCAGGGGATCAACATGGTCCAGCGCCACACCCGCCCGACCCAGGCCGACCCCCAGGGCGGCATCAAGAACAAGGAAGCGTCGCTTCACCTGTCGAACGTCGCGATCGCCGACGCCAACGGCAAGGCGGCCCGCGTCGGCTTCCGCATGGAAGGCGACAAGAAGGTCCGCTTCGCCAAGACGACGGGAGACGTCATCTAATGGCCGACACCAAATATACCCCGCGCCTCAAGAGCGAGTACAACGACCGCATCAAGGGCGTGCTGACCGAGAAGTTCGGCTACACCAACCCGATGCAGATGCCCAAGCTGGACAAGATCGTCCTCAACATGGGCATCGGTGAAGCTGTCGCCGACTCCAAGAAGGCCACCGCGGCCCTCAAGGATCTGGCCGCCATCGCCGGTCAGAAGCCCGTCGCCACCAAGGCCCGTAACTCCATCGCCGGCTTCAAGCTGCGTGAAGGCATGGTCATCGGCGGCAAGGTCACGCTGCGCGGCGACCAGATGTACGAGTTCCTCGACCGCCTGATCACGATCGCGCTGCCGCGCGTGAAGGATTTCCGCGGCCTGAAGCCGACCTCGTTCGACGGTCGCGGCAACTACGCCATGGGCCTCAAGGAACACATCGTGTTCCCCGAGATCAACTACGACCAGATCGACCAGATGTGGGGCATGGACATCATCGTCTGCACCACGGCCAAGACCGATGACGAAGCACGCGCGCTTCTCACCGAGTTCAAGTTCCCGTTCGTGACGAACTGAGCGGGAAGGGAAAGAAACCATGGCTAAGAAAAGCGCCGTAAACCGCAACGAGATGGTCAAGGCCCTCGTCGCGAAATACGCCGACAAGCGGGCCGCCCTGAAGGCGACCGCCAACGATGAATCCCTGCCGCTCGAGGAGCGTTTCGAAGCGCGCCTCAAGCTGGCCAAGCTGCCGCGCAACTCGGCCGCCAACCGGATTCGTAACCGCTGCGAAGTGACGGGCCGTCCGCGGGCCTTCTATCGCAAGCTCAAGATGAGCCGTATCGCGCTTCGTGAACTCGGCAACCTGGGTCAGATCCCGGGTCTGACCAAGTCGAGCTGGTAAGGGGAGCGACAGACATGATGATCAACGATCCCCTGAGCGACATGATCGCTCGCATCCGGAACGCGCACATGCGTAAGCGTTCCAAGGTGCTCACCCCGGCTTCCCGCCTGCGCCAGCGCGTCCTCGACGTGCTGCAGGACGAAGGCTACATCCGCGGCTATGCGCTGGTTCAGAACCCCGGCGAGTTCCCGCAGTTCGAGATCGAGCTCAAGTACTTCGACGGCCAGCCGGTCATCGCCGAGATCGCCCGCGTGTCCAAGCCGGGCCGCCGCGTCTACTCCGCGATCTCCGACCTGAAGCCGATCAAGAACGGCCTCGGCATCTCGATCCTCTCCACGTCCAAGGGCGTCATGTCGGACACCGCGGCTCGCGAAGCCAAGGTGGGCGGCGAAGTCCTCTGCAGGGTCTACTAAGATGTCCCGTATCGGAAAACGCACCATTGAAGTGCCGAAGGGCGTGACCGTCACGCTCGACGGCCAGACGGTCACCGTGAAGGGTCCCAAGGGCGAGCGCTCCTGGACCGTCGCCGAAGAGATCGAAGTCGCCCAGGGCGACGACGGCCTGAACCTGACCATGCGCGAGGACAACCAGCGTTCGCGGGCCATGTGGGGCCTGTCGCGCACCCTGGTCGACAACATGGTCGTCGGCGTCACCACGGGCTTTGAAAAGAGCCTGGATCTGGTCGGCGTGGGCTATCGCGCCGCGATGAAGGGCAACGCCCTGTCGCTGCAGCTCGGCTTCTCGCACGACGTCGACATCCAGCCGCCTGCCGGCGTCACCTTCGCGGTGCCCAAGCAGACGGAAATCAAGATCACCGGCGCCGACAAGCAGGCCGTGGGTCAGATCGCCGCCGTCATCCGCAAGCTGCGTCCGCCGGAGCCCTACAAGGGCAAGGGCGTCCGCTACACGGGCGAAAAGGTCCGGCGCAAGGAAGGCAAGAAGAAGTAGGTCATGGCTCTCTCTCTTCGACAACAAGCCCAGCGCCGCACCGAGCGCACTCGCCGCCGCCTGAAGGCTGTCGCCAACGGACGCCTGCGTCTGTCGGTGCACCGTTCGGACAAGAACATCTCGGCCCAGATCATCGACGACCTGAACGGCGTCACGATCGCCGCCGCTTCCTCGCTGGAAGGCGAGAAGGGCAAGAAGGTCAAGGGTTCCGACGTGGCGGCCGCCGCCCTGATCGGCAAACTGATCGCCGAGCGCGCCATCGAGAAGGGCGTCAAGGACGTCGTCTTCGATCGCGGCGGTTACATCTATCACGGACGGGTGAAGGCGCTGGCGGAAGCCGCGCGTGAAGCCGGCCTGAATTTCTAAGGGACGCGACAGATGGCGCAAACACCCCAACGCGGCGGCGGCGGCAACGATCGCAACCGTCGTGACAACCGCAACGCTCCTGTCGAGGGTCCGGATTCGGACATCGTCGAGAAGCTGGTGCACATCAACCGCGTCGCGGCCACGGTCAAAGGCGGCCGCCGGTTCTCGTTCGCGGCCCTGATGGTCGTCGGCGACGGCAAGGGCCGCGTCGGCTTCGGTCACGGCAAGGCACGCGAAGTGCCGGAAGCCATCCGCAAGGCGACCGAAGAAGCCAAGAAGACCATGATCCGCGTTCCGCTCCGCGAGAACCGCACCCTGCACCACGACGGCGCTGGCCGTTGGGGCGCCGGCAAGATCATGATGCGCGCCGCCCCTCCCGGGACCGGCGTCATCGCGGGCGGTCCGATGCGCGCCGTGCTCGAAACCCTCGGCGTCCAGGACGTCGTGGGCAAGTCGACCGGTTCATCGAACCCCTACAACATGATCCGCGCCACGTTCGAGGCCCTCAAGGTCCAGTCGTCGCCCCGTCAGGTCGCGTCCAAGCGCGGCAAGAAGGTCGCCGATCTGATGGGTCGTCGCAACGACGGCGCCTCGGCTCCGGAAGCGGCGCCTGAAGCCCAGGAAGCCTGACCATGGCCAAGACCGAATCCAAAGCCACCGTCACGGTCCGTCAGACCGGCAGCCCGATCCGCCGCAAGTCGGACCAGCGCGCCACCCTGATGGGTCTGGGTCTCAACCGCATGGGCCGCGAGTCCACGCTGGAAGACACCCCCTCGGTTCGCGGCATGATCGCCAAGGTCGCCCACCTGACCGAGATCGTAGAGAAGTAAGGGATTAGGGATGAGGGATTAGGGATTAAGGAAGGGCGTCAATGCTCGACCCAGCGACCCTCATCCCTAATCCCTAGTCCCTCATCCCTTTTCAAACATCGCCGAGTCCGCTTCCACCGCGGGCGCTAGCACCCGAAAGGATCAGGCACATGAAACTGAACGAAATTCGCGACAACGAAGGCGCCCACAAGAAGCGCATGCGCGTCGGCCGCGGCCCGGGTTCGGGCAAGGGCAAGACCGCCGGTCGCGGCGTCAAGGGTCAGAAGTCGCGTTCGGGCGTCGCCATCGGCGGCTTCGAAGGCGGCCAGATGCCGCTGTACATGCGGATGCCCAAGCGCGGCTTCAACAACGCCAACGCCCTCAAGCTGGCCGAAGTGAACCTGTGGCGCCTGCAGGACGCCATCGACGCCAAGAAGCTGGACATCAAGGGCGAGATCAAGGGCGACGCCCTGGTCGCCGCCGGCGTGATCCGTCGCGTCAAGGACGGCGTCCGCATCCTGGGCACCGGCGAGATCAAGTCCAAGCTGAACCTGGTCGTCTGGTCGGCCTCGGCCGGCGCCGTCAAGGCGATCGAAGCCGCTGGCGGCACCGTCGTGCAGGAGCGCATCGCTGCTGAAGCCAAGGCCGCCGCGCGCATCGAGAAGCGCAACGCCGCCAAGGGCAAGGTTCCGGCTGCCAAGGCTCCCCGTGGCGACGCCAACAAGATCTCGGCGCGCACCACTCGGACCGCCGCCAAGAAATAAGCTTGAAGGGCGCCCTCGCTAAGCGGGCGCCCTTCGCCTATCTGGACGCTGGCGCCGGATTCAGGTCCGATGCGCCGTGTTCTGACCAGTCGGGGTGACGACATATGGCTTCGGCCGCCGAACAACTCGCAGCAAACATGAACATGGGCTCGTTCGCCAAGGCGACCGAGCTGCACAAACGTCTGCTGTTCACGCTCCTGGCGCTGCTGATCTACCGCATCGGCACCTATGTGCCGGTTCCGGGGATCAACTCGGAAGCCTTCCTGGCCTTCTTCCAGAATCCCGACAGCCAGCGCGGCGTGCTGGACATGGTCAACATGTTCTCGGGCGGCGCCGTTGAGCGGTTCGCCGTCTTCGCCCTGAACGTGATGCCCTACATCTCGGCGTCGATCATCGTCCAGCTGATGGGCGCGGTCTATCCGCCGTGGGAGAAGCTGAAGAAGGAAGGCGGCGAGAGCGGCCGCAAACAGCTGAACCAGTACACCCGCTATCTGACCGTGGTGCTGGCCCTGTTCCAGTCGACCGGCATCGCCTTCGGCCTGAACGCCCAGCCCAATCTGATCGACGAGCCGGGCCTGTTCTTCATCGTCTCAACCATCACCGTCCTGACCGGCGGCACCATGTTCCTGATGTGGCTCGGCGAGCAGGTGACGGCGCGCGGCGTCGGCAACGGCATCTCCCTGATCATCTTCGCCGGCATCGTCGCCGTCCTGCCGGGCACCGTGGCTCGTATGTTCGGCCTGGCCCAGCAGGGCCAGATCTCGGCCTTCACCCTGCTGTTCTTCGCCGCCATGGCGATCGGCGTGGTGGTCTTCATCGTCTTCATGGAGCGGGCCCAGCGCCGGCTGCTGATCCAGTATCCCAAACGCCAGGAAGGCAACCGGATGGCCGGCGGCGAGCGCTCGTTCCTGCCGCTGAAGGTCAACACCGCCGGCGTCATCCCGCCGATCTTCGCCTCGTCGCTGCTGATGCTGCCGACCACGGTGGCGCAGATGACTGCGAACGCCGACCTTCCGTCGTGGATGGGCTGGCTGCCGCTGGTGACCGCACAGATGCAGCACGGCCAGCCCGTGTTCATGCTGCTGTACGGCGCGCTGATCGTCTTCTTCTGCTTCTTCTACACCTCGATCACCTTCAACCCCGAGGACACGGCCGAGAACCTGCGCAAATACGGCGGCTTCCTGCCGGGCATCCGTCCGGGCAAGCGTACGGCGGAATATCTGGACTATGTCCTGACCCGTCTGACGGTGATCGGCGCGGCCTACATCACGGCGGTCTGCCTGCTGCCCGAATTGATGATGGCCAACTCCGGCATGGGAACGGCGGTTATCGGGGGCACCTCGATCCTGATCGTGGTCTCCGTCACCATGGACACGGTGGCGCAGATCCAGTCCCAGCTGCTGGCCCACCAGTACGAAGGCCTGATCAAGAAGGCCAAGCTGCGCGGTCGCGGCAAGACCCCCGGCAAGGGCGTCACCGCCCCCGCCCGGCGCTAGAGCCGGTCGGGGAGGGGCGGCGATGAACCTGATCCTGTTCGGACCGCCCGCGGCGGGCAAGGGCACCCAGGCCAAACGGCTGGTTGAGGCCCGCGGCATGGTCCAGCTGTCGACCGGCGACATGCTCCGCGAGGCCATCGCTTCGGGATCCGAGCTGGGTCGTGAGTGCCAGGCCATCATGTCGCGCGGCGACCTGGTGTCCGACGCCATCGTCATCGCCCTGATCGAGGCCCGGCTGAAAGAGGCCGGGGATGCCGGCGGCGCCATCTTCGACGGCTTCCCCCGCACCGTGGCCCAGGCCGTCGCGCTGGACGAGATGCTGGCCAAGCTCGGCAGGAAGATCGACCATGTCATCCGGCTGAAGGTCGATGACGCCGCCCTGCTGGACCGTGTGGCCGTGCGCTTCGCAGACCAGGGCCGCCCTGACGACAATCCGGACAGTTTCAAGGTCCGGCTGGACGCCTACAACCGCAACACCGCGCCCCTGCTGCCCTACTATGGCGACAAGGGCCTTCTGAGCGAGATCGACGGCATGGGCGCCATCGCGACCGTTGCCGCCGCCATCGACGCGGTGCTGGACGGCCCGGCCGCCTGAACCGGACCTGACCGATCCGGTGTCCCGCGCGTTCAGTCGGGCGTGATAGGATCGGCCCGTGAAATCTGAAGCCCCACTGTTGACCCGGGACCGGCTGCGCAAGCTGGGCTTCGTCGTGGTCGTCACCGCGGCGCATCTGGGCTTGTTCGGCATCATGGCGCGCGCCGATCCGCCAGCCGCCCTGCCTGACCCGGCGCCGCCGATGAGCGTCTTCCTGTTCCGCCCGCCACCTCCGCCGCCTCCGCCTCCGCCCGCCCCGCCGGCTGCTATCCGGGGCGGCGGAGCTCCCGCGGCGCCGTCGCGCGTCCATGTCACGCCCAGACCGCCCGAACGTCCGCCTGAACTGGTCGCGCCTCCGACGCCGGCGCCGGAACCGGCGCTGATCATTGGAGCGGCCCCGATCGCGGGCCCGACTCCGGGCATGGGGCAGGGGGGAACCGGCGCCGGGACCGGAACGGGCGATGGCGACGGGGACGGCCCCGGTTCCGGTGGCGCCGGACCGATGATCCTGCGTCCGGCCACCTCGGCCGAGATCCAGTCGGTGGCGCCGCCCCCGGTCCGGGGCGTCCGCCGCCCGCCGGGCCGGGTGGTGGTCAACTGCGTCATCCGCATCGATCAGCGGCTCGACGACTGCCGGATCGTCGAGGAGACGCCGCGTGGCTTCGGATTCGGCGAGCAGGCGCTGAGGGCTACGGCCTTCTTCCGCTATCGCCCGCCCATGACGGCCTCGGGCCGGCCGATCGCAGGCCAGCGGGTCACCACCTTCGTCAGCATGGGCCGCTAGCACAGGCCGGAAGGCCCGCTAACCCGTTGACGAGCGGTGAATCCCCTGTATAAGGCGCGCTTCCGCGAAGGACGTCGGCGCTCCTGGTCTGTTGACCGGAGCGTTTGTTGCGTCCGTCAACGCGTATCTGGAGAGCTTCGTGGCCCGTATCGCTGGTGTCAACATCCCGACCAACAAGCGCGTAGAGATCGCGCTGCAGTACATCCATGGCATCGGCGCCCACGCCGCCAAGGAAATCACCTCGAAGGTCGGTATTGATTCCGCCCGCCGGGTGAACCAGCTGACCGACGCTGAAGTGCTGCAGATCCGCGAAACCATCGACCGCGATCACACCGTCGAGGGCGACCTGCGCCGCGAGACGTCCATGAACATCAAGCGTCTGATGGACCTGGCCTGCTACCGCGGCCTGCGTCACCGCAAGGGCCTGCCGGTCCGCGGCCAGCGCACCCACACCAACGCCCGCACCCGCAAGGGTCCCGCCAAGCCGATCGCCGGCAAGAAGAAGTAAGACAGACACATGGCCAAGGAACCGGGTCGCGTAAAGAAGCGCGAGCGCAAGAACATCACCTCGGGCGTCGCCCACGTGAATGCGTCCTTCAACAACACCATGATCACGATCACCGATGCCCAGGGCAACGCGATCTCGTGGTCGTCGGCCGGACACATGGGCTTCAAGGGTTCTCGCAAGTCGACCCCCTACGCCGCCCAGATGGCCGCCGAAGACGCAGGCAAGAAGGCCCAGGAACACGGCGTCAAGACGCTGGAAGTCAACGTCTCGGGTCCCGGTTCCGGCCGTGAGTCGGCCCTGCGCGCCCTGCAGTCGGTCGGCCTGACCATCACCACCATCCGCGACGTCACGCCGATGCCGCACAACGGTTGCCGTCCGCCCAAGCGCCGCCGCGTCTAAGCGAACTGCGACCGACTATCTATTCCGCCGGTCCTGGCGCGCCTGACGAGGGGCGAGGGACCGGCGCTCCGTTTTCGAGGGACACCCATGATCGAACGTAACTGGCAAGAGCTGATCCGTCCCGAGAAGCCGCAGATCGAGGCGAGCTCCGACCCGCAGCGCAAGTCGCGCCTGGTTGCAGAGCCCCTGGAACGCGGCTTCGGCGTGACGCTCGGCAACGCCCTGCGCCGCGTTCTCCTGTCGTCGCTGCAAGGCGCCGCCGTGACCGCGATCCAGATCGACGGCGTCGTCCACGAATTCTCGTCGCTGGAAGGCGTCCGGGAAGACGTCGTCGACATCGTGCTGAACATCAAGCAACTGGCGCTGCGCATGCACGCTGAAGGCCCCAAGCGCATGACCCTGCGCGCCACGGGCCCCGGCGCCGTTACGGCCGGCCAGATCGACGTCCCCTCGGACATCGAAGTGCTGAACCCCGACCACGTCATCTGTACGCTGGACGAAGGCGCTTCGGTGCGCATGGAACTGACCGTCCAGAACGGCAAGGGCTATGTCGCTTCGGAGCTGAACCGTCCGGAAGACGCCCCGATCGGCCTGATCGCCGTCGACGCCCTGTATTCGCCGGTCAAGCGCGTCGCCTATCGCGTCGAGCCGACCCGTCAGGGCCAGTCGCTGGACTATGACAAGCTGATCCTCGAGGTCGAAACCAATGGCGCCGTGTCGCCGGTGGACGCCGTGGCCTACGCCTCGCGCATCCTCCAGGACCAGCTCCAGATCTTCATCACCTTCGACGAGCCGAAGAAGGCCGTGGAAGCCGTCGACGGTAAGCCGGACCTGCCCTTCAACCCGGCCCTGCTGAAGAAGGTGGACGAGCTGGAACTGTCGGTGCGTTCGGCCAACTGCCTGAAGAACGACAACATCGTCTACATCGGCGACCTGATCCAGAAGACCGAGGGCGAAATGCTTCGCACCCCGAACTTCGGCCGCAAGTCGCTGAACGAGATCAAGGAAGTTCTCGCGACGATGGGCCTCTCGCTCGGCATGGACGTGCCGAACTGGCCGCCCGAGAATATCGAAGACCTGGCCAAGAAGTTCGACGACCAGATCTAGTTTCAACCCTCCGCCCTAGATCCTTCGGGATCGCGGAGCGGTTAGAATGTGAGAACCCCAGGTCCGGTGCTCCGGAAACCAGGGTGAGTAGGAGAGACCCCGATGCGCCACGGCGCCGCCTATCGCAAGCTCGGTCGTACGAGCGCACACCGGACCGCCATGTTCGCCAACATGGCTGCGTCGCTGATCAAGCACGAGCAGATCACGACCACGCTTCCCAAGGCGAAGGAACTGCGTCCCTTCGTCGAGAAGCTGGTCACGCTCGCCAAGAAGGGCGACCTGCACGCGCGCCGTCAGGCCATCAGCCACGTCCGTGACGTGCCGCAGGTGGGCAAACTGTTCGAAACGATCGGCCCGCGCTACGCCGACCGCAACGGCGGCTACATCCGCATCATGAAGGCCGGCTACCGTCACGGCGACAACGCCGCCATGGCCGTGATCGAGTTCGTCGATCGCGACACCGCCGCCAAGGGCCTGGACTCGGGTCCGGTCTATGCCATCGAGGGCGACGAAGAAGCGTAAGCCGCTTCTCGTCCGGGGCTTGAGAAAGGGGCGGCCGGTGCGAACCGGTCGCCCTTTTTCTTTGCCTGCTCCGCTACCAGATAGGCGTCAGGGAGGGCCTTCATGCCAGACGCCGCCGCCGTTTCCATCATCCCATACCGTCCCGACCACGCCGCAGCCTGGCGGTCGCTGAACGAGGACTGGCTGGTCGCCGGCGGCTATGCGCTGGAGGCCAAGGACCAACTCGTCCTCAGCGACCCGCAGGGCGTCATTCTCGACCGAGGCGGTCATATCTTCATCGCCGAGCGGGATGGCGCGCCCGTCGGCTGCTGCTCGCTGATGGCCATGGCCGATGGCGGCTTCGAGGTCGGCAAGATGGCCGTCACCGAGGCCGCGCGCGGCCTCAACCTCGGCTGGCGGCTGCTGGAGGCCTGCGAGGCGGCGGCGCGGGCGACCGGCGCGCCGCGCCTGTATCTGGAGACCAATGCGGCCCAGACCCACGCCATCGCCCTGTACCGCCGGTTCGGCTTCGTCGACCTGCCGGCCCAGCCGACGCCCTATGCGCGCTGCAATGTCTGGATGGAAAAGCCGCTCTGACGGCTATTCCTTCGACAGGTCCTGCTTGCGGAACCAGGCCAGGGCGCCGGCCAGGGGGGCCAAAGTCCACAGGCCGACGCTGACCCAGGCCTTGAGCACGAGGCCGTCGGGCAGGGCGCCGGCCACTTCACCGCCGGCGATCACGGCCTGGATGGCGTCGATGGACGCGCCCGGATTGACCAGCATCGACAGCCAGGCGTCGGGCATGACGCCCATGGGCCCCAGCATCTGTGGCGTGAAGAATTGGGCGACCCCGACCACCAGCGGCACGAACAGCGCCGCCAGCAGCGAGCGGGTCACCACCGCCGCCAGCATCCCCATCATGGCGAACTGGATGATGCGCAGCCATGACAGGCCGAAGAAGCCGATGAAGCGGCCCGCGGCCTCGCCGGTCAGGGCGAAGGTCAGGGTCCGTTCAAACACGGCGGCCTTGATCAGGTTCTCGAGCACGCTGCCCAGCAGCATGAAGCCCATGGCCGCCAGCGCCAGAAGCGCAACGACAGCCAGCTTGGCCAGCAGCAGGTTGACCCGGCTGTTGCGGGCGCTGATCAGCCGCCACGTCTCCCAGCGATAGTCGCCGGCGTAGAGGGTGGCCGCGCCGATCAGGACGAACAGCAGGACCAGCGGATTGGCCAGATTGCCGGCCGCCGTGACCAGGGCGTCGGCCATGTCGAGCGTCCCGCGTCCCAGCGCCGCCTTCAGCTCGGGCGGCATCTTCTCGTCGCCGAGGATCTTGGTCTCGCTGCCCTTGAGCACGAAATTGGTCAGCGCCCCGATGGCCAGGGAGATGATGGGGACGAACAGCAGGCTCCAGAACAGGGCCGTCCTGTTCTTCGACAGGCGGAAGCCTTCGGCGCGGATGGCGTCAACCAGCATGGATGGTCTCCGGCGCCTGTACGGCGCCCGTCTCGGTGAAGAAGATGGCCTCGAGGTCGGTCCCGACCCAGCGGGCCTCGCTGATGTCGACCCCGGCCTCGACCAGGGCGCGGATCAGGGCAGGGCCTTCAGCACGCGGAATGTCGGCCAGAACGCCGTCGCCGTCGCGCACGCCCTTGGCGCCCAGCACCGACAGAACCTGGTCGACCGGTCCGGCCGACAGGCGCAGGCGCTCGCCGACGGCGGTCAGTTCGCTGACCGCGCCTTCGCGCACCAGCTTGCCCTTGTTCAGGATGGCGACACGGTCGCAGACACGCTGGACCTCCAGCAGCTGGTGGCTGGCCAGAACCACGGTGAGGCCGTCGTCATTGGCGAGGCTGCGGATCAGGGCGCGCATCTCCTGGATGCCGGGGGGATCCATGCCGCTGGTCGGCTCATCCAGAATGATCAGCTCAGGCTTGCTGATCAGGGCGGCGGCGACGCCGAGGCGCTGCATCATGCCGACCGAAAAGCCGCGCACCTTGCGGTCCGCCGCCTCGGACAGCCCGACCCGCTCCAGCCAGTACGGAATGTCCGCCGTCCCGGTGATGCCGTGCTCGAGCGCCAGCCAGCGCAGGACCTGACGAGCGGTCATATAGGGGGGATAGCGCGGGGTCTCGATCATCGACCCCGTCAGCCGCATGTGGGCGATGTCGCCGACCGGCCCGTTCATGATGGTCGCCGTGCCGTCCGTCGGCCGGATCAGGCCCAGCAGGATGCGGAACAGGGTCGACTTGCCGGCCCCGTTGGGCCCCAGCACGCCATAAACCCCGCCTCGCGGAATGGTGAGGTCCAGCCCGTCGAGGGCGCGGACGGTTCCGTAGGTCTTGGTAAGCCCCAAGACGTGGATAACGGGGGTTTCAATCACGGCTGTCATGCGGGCAGCTTGGCCTTGCCCGGCGGCATCGCGCAAGGCGGCATGGCATTAAGGTTTCGCAACCTCGGCTTGCGGGACTTGGACGCAGGGTTTTCCGTCCGCTAGAAGGCGCGTCCCTTTCGGAAGACCCCATGTCCACCCTGTCCCGCCTCCGTTCCCATCGCGCCGCGCTCGCCTTCATCTTCGTGACGGCGGTGCTCGATATCGTGGCGATGGGGATCATCATCCCCGTCCTGCCGCAGCTGATCCAGCAGTTCGTGGGGTCGAACGCGCAGGCGGGCTGGATCAACGGCGTCTTCGTGGCCCTGTGGGCCGGGATGCAGTTCGTCTGCTCGCCGATCATCGGTTCGCTGTCGGACCAGTACGGCCGTCGCCCCGTCATCCTGATCAGCTGCGCCGGCCTGTCGCTCGACTATGTGCTCATGGCCGTGGCGCCGGACCTGTGGTGGCTGGCGCTCGGGCGGATCATCGCCGGCATCACTTCGTCCAGCTTCACCACCGTCTATGCCTATATGGCCGACATCACCGCGCCCGAGAAACGCGCCCGCGCCTACGGGCTGATCGGCGCGGCCTTCTCCGGCGGTTTCGTGCTGGGGCCCATTCTCGGCGGCTTCCTCGGCGAGTTCGGGCCGCGGGTGCCGTTCTGGTTCGCAGCGGGTCTGTCCGCCCTGGCCTTCTTCTATGGCCTGATCGTTCTCCCCGAGAGCCTGCCCGTCGAGAAGCGGATGAAGTTCAGCTGGAAGCGCGCCAACCCGGTCGGCGCCCTCATCCTTTTGAAACGGCACACCGAACTCAGCGGCCTCGCGGTCGTGAACTTCCTGCTCTATTTCGCCCACCACGTCTTTTCGGCGGTCTTCGTCCTCTATGCGGCCTATCGCTACGGCTGGGGCCCGAGGGAAGTCGGCCTGCTGCTGGCGCTGGTCGGCGTGCTGGACATGCTGGTGCAGGGCGTTCTGGTCGGACCGGTCGTCAAACGGCTGGGCGACCGGATGACCATGGTGCTGGGGCTGGTCGGCGGCACGCTCGGCATCGCGGCCATGGGCTGGGCGCCCGACGGCCTCTGGTTCATTGTCGCAATGCTGCCCAACGCCCTGTGGGGCCTTGCCATGCCGACCCTGCAGTCCCTGATGACGCGCCGCGTCGGCGAGGACGAACAGGGTCAGCTGCAGGGCGCGAACATGAGCGTCGCCTCGATCGCCGGCGTCATGTCGCCGCTGTTCTTCGGCTGGGTCTATTCCTTCTCCGTCGGGGACGGCGCGATAGAGACGCGCCTCTGGATCGCAGACGTCCTGGCTCCCGCGTCGGCCGGAATTCAGCTCGCCGCCGTGCGGATCCTGACCGATCCGGGTCTGGCCTTCTATCTGGCGGCCGTCGCCCTGTTGCTGGCGGCTGTGATCGGCTGGTGGGTCGGGCGTCAGGCGGAACGTCAGGAATCGGCAGCCGTTGAGGCGTCACCGACGCCTTGATACGGTCCAGAATCCGTAGCGGAATGGTCCGGCTTTCGATCTTCTGACCTATCGGATGACCATGAAAACACCTGCCGTCGCCCTCGCCGCCGTTCTGATCCTTGCCGGTCTCGGCCAATCGACCGACAGCCGGGCCCAGGACGGAGTCTTCGCGGACGACCGCGTCGTCCCCGGCGACGCCCTGGCGATGAAGTCCAGCTTCGCCCCCGTGGTGCGCACCGCAGCGCCCGCCGTGGTCAATGTCTCCGCGCGCGGCGTCCAGCAGGTGCAGGACCCCTTCTGGTCGATGTTCGGGCAGGGCCCCCGCGCGCAGCAGGTCGGTTCGGTCGGTTCCGGCGTCATCGTCCGCGCCGACGGGGTGGTGGTGACCAACTATCACGTCATCAACGGCATGCAGCAGATCAGGGTCGTGCTGAACGACCGCCGCGAGTTCGACGCCCGCATCATTCTCGCCGACGAGCGTTCGGACCTTGCCGTGCTGCAGCTGGAGGGCGTCAATGAGCGCCTGCCGACCCTGAACATCGACGACCGCGAGGAACAGCAGGTCGGCGATCTGGTGCTGGCCATCGGCAATCCGTTCGGGGTCGGCCAGACGGTGACAAACGGCATCATCTCGGCCCTGAACCGGACCGAGACGGGCATCTCCGACAGCGGCTCCTTCATCCAGACCGACGCAGCCATCAATCCGGGCAACTCCGGCGGCGCCCTGGTCGACATGGACGGCGACCTGATCGGCATCAATACGGCCATCTTCTCGCGCTCGGGTTCGTCCTCTGGCGTCGGCTTCGCCGTGCCCGCGGCGGCCGTGCGCCGGGTGGTGGATTCCGCCGTCGGCGGCGCCACCGCCGTCATCCGCCCCTGGCTGGGCGTGAAGGGTGAGACCGTCAGCGCCGACGTGGCCCGCAGCCTCGGCCTCGACCGGCCGCAGGGCCTGGTGGTCACCGAGGTCTGGCCGGACGGGCCCGGCGACCGCGCCGACCTGCGGATGGGGGACATCATCACCGCCATCGACGGCGCCGAGGTCAACAGCCAGGGCGGCCTCAACTTCCGCGTCGGCACCCGTGAGCCCAATGAGACCGTCCGGGTATCCGTGCTGCGCGACGGCCGGCCGCTGATCGTGGACGCGCGCGTGCAGCGCTTGCCGGGGAATGCGGATGTGCAGGGCGCGCTGGTGATCCAGTCGGGCGGCCTGACCGGCGCCCAGGTTCTGGCCCTGAATCCCGCCCTCGCCGACAGCCTCGGCGGCGATCCCTTCGCCACCGGCGTGGTCGTCGGCCGCGTCGCGTCCAACAGCTACGCCCGGCGAGGCGTCGGCCTCCAGACCGGCGACGTCATCATGGCCGTCAACGACCGCGCGGTGACCTCGCCGCAGCAACTCGCCAACCTGCCGCGCGGATCGCAGCTGCTGGTCGAGCGGCGCGGACAGCGCGGCGTGCTGGTGGTGCGTTAGGTCTTCTTGATCGGAGACCCAATGGACCAGGTATGGCCGAACGGGTCGCGCAGCTGGCCGTAGCGGTCGCCCCAGAACTGATCCGAAAGCGGGAACAGGGGCACGCCGCCGGCCAGGATGGCCCGGTTCCACCATTCGTCGGCGTCGTCGACCTGCAGGTGGATGGTGACCCCCTTGGGGACCATGTCCTGCTCGTGGCCATATTCGGGAAACTCGTCGTGCAGAAGGACGTCGCCGCCGTTGATCCTCAGATAGGCGTGCATCAGCCGCTCGCCGTCCTCGGCCGGCATGCGCCGCACTTCCTCGGCCCCGAAGGCGCGAGTGTAGAATTCAATTGCCGCCTGACCACCCCGCGAAGGAATGGTCAGGTGGGGGGTGACGCCCGTCGTCGGGCCCTGTGCGGTGTGGTCGTCAGCCAAGTCGCGCTCTCCTCGCTTCGCAGCCACACTAACGCGTGAAATGCGCGCCCGGAACGCCTATCTGTGAGCGTCCATGACCGACCTGTTCGAAGCCTCCGGCATCCATCCTCCTGACGCGCCGCTGGCTGACCGGCTGCGGCCGCGCACGCTGGAAGAGGTCGTGGGTCAGGATCATCTCCTGGGCGACGGCGGACCGATCCGGCGCATGGTCGAGGCCGGACGCCTCGGCTCCATGATCCTCTGGGGGCCGCCGGGCACCGGCAAGACCACCATCGCCCGCCTTCTGGCCCAGGCGGCGGGCTATCAGTTCCAGCAAATCAGCGCCGTCTTCTCCGGCGTCGCCGATCTGAAGAAGGCGTTCGAGGCCGCCCGGATGCGCCGCGCCGCCGGCCAGTCGACCCTGCTGTTCGTCGACGAGATCCACCGCTTCAACCGCGCCCAGCAGGACGGCTTCCTGCCGTTCGTGGAGGAGGGGATCGTCACCCTCGTCGGCGCCACGACCGAGAACCCGTCGTTCGAGCTGAACGGCGCCCTGCTGTCCCGGTCACAGGTCTATGTGCTGCAGCGGCTGGACGACGCGGCGCTCGATCAACTGTTGATTCGGGCCGAAGCGCAGGAGGGCAAGACCCTGCCCCTGACCCCGGAATCGCGCCACGCCCTGGTGGCCCTGGCCGACGGCGACGGCCGCTATCTGCTGACCATGTCCGAGGTGCTGTTCGACCTGACCTCGACGGAGCCGCTGGATGTCCAGGCCCTCGCCGGCATCCTGCAGAAACGCGCGCCCGCTTACGACAAGAGCAGAGAAGAGCACTATAACCTCATATCTGCGCTGCATAAATCTGTTCGAGGTTCCGATCCCGACGCCGCCCTCTACTGGCTGGCGCGGATGCTGAACGGCGGCGAGGATCCGCTCTATCTGGCGCGCCGCATCGTGCGCATGGCGGTGGAGGACATCGGCGAGGCCGACCCTCTGTCCCTGCTGGTCGCCAATGCGGCCAAGGACACCTACGACTTCCTCGGCTCTCCCGAGGGCGAACTGGCGCTGGCCCAGGCCGTCGTCCACCTCGCCACCGCGCCCAAATCGGTCGGGGTGTACGAAGCCTTCAAGGCGGCGAAGCGGGCCGCCGCCGAGACCGGCTCGCTCATGCCCCCGGCCCACATCCGCAACGCCCCCACGAGGCTGATGAAGTCGCTCGGCTACGGCCAGGGCTACCAGTACGACCCCGACACGCCCGAGGGCTTCTCCGGCGCGAACTTCTTCCCCGACGGGATGGAGCGCCGCGTCTTCTACGCCCCGAAGGGCGAGGGGCATGAGGTCAAGGTGAAGGAGCGCCTCGACCGCTGGGCGGCGCTGCGGGCGGCGCGGCAAAAGGATGGAAATTGAACCTCAACCAGATCACCGTCGAGGTCGCCGACATCCCCCGCGCCCGTGGCTTCTACCAGCGGCTCGGGCTGGAGCTGATCGTGTCGAGCGACCACTACGCCCGCTTCCTCTGCCCGGGCGGCGCGACCTTCTCGATCCACCTGGCGGAGGCTCCCGCGCCCGGCGGGACGATGGTCTATTTCGAATGCGACGACCTCGACGCCCGTGTCGCGGCCCTCAAGGCGGCCGGCATCGTCTTCGACAGCGACCCGGAGGACCAGCGATGGCTCTGGCGCGAGGCGCGCCTGCGTGACCCCGACGGCAACCGGATGTGCCTGTATTTCGCCGGCGAAAACCGCGTGAACCCGCCGTGGCGGGTCCCGGCGGGCTGACGTTGCCGTAACGGCGGTTTTGGGTCTAGCTTCCGCGCCATCGATCAACCTTGGGAGGGGAAGATGAGCGATATGACCGTGAGGACGCCGTGGCACCTGTGGGCCATCGGCGCTGTCGCCCTGCTGTGGAACGGTTACGGCGGCTACGACTATGTGATGACCCAGACCAACAACGCCGCCTATCTGGCGCAGTTCACGGCTGAGCAGCGGGCCTATTTCGAGAACTTCCCGATGTGGATGGAGGCCGTCTGGGCGATCGGCGTCTGGGGCGGGGTTCTCGGGGCCTTGCTGCTGCTTCTGCGCAGCAAATGGGCCTTTCAGGCATTCCTGGCCTCACTGATCGCCTTCGCCGTCAGCGTGGTCTACGGCCAGATGTCGGGCGGCTCCGCCGTGATGGGCACGACCGGGATGGTGTTCAGCGCCGTCATCTTCGTGCTCGGTCTGGTCTTCGTCATGTACAGCCGGATGATGGTCCGCAAGCGCGTCCTGCGCTGAGGGGCTGACGGACGGTCGGTCTTTCGCTTATGCAGGCGCCGTGACCGACCGTTCCCCCGTTTCCCTGTCCGAGGCCGAGATCGCCGCCGTCCGCTCGTGGGTGATCCACGAGGACGAGGCCGTGATCGCCTTCAACAAGCCCGCCGGCCTGTCCAGCCAGGGCGGCCGTATCCAGGCGCACACGCTGGATGATCTGCTCTGGGCCTTTGCCCGCTCGAACGGGAAGCGGCCTGATCTGGTGCACCGGCTGGACCGCGACACCTCGGGCGTGATTCTGGCGGCGAAGACCAAGCCGGCCGCCGGATTCCTCGGCAAGGCCATGCAGGCGCGGCGGTTCAGGAAGACCTATCTGGCCCTGCTGTCCGCCGCCCCGGAGCCCAGGGCAGGGACCATCGAAACACCCTTGCTGCGGCAGGAGATCGGCCGCGAGAGCTATATGCGCGCCGTCACGCCCGATACGCCGGGCGCGCAGGCGGCCCTGAGCCGCTACCGCACGCTTTCCGCCACCGACGACGGCGCGCTCGTCGAGCTGGACCCCGCCACCGGGCGAATGCACCAGCTGCGCGTTCACATGGCCTCAATCGGCCGACCGCTGGCCGGGGACGCCCGCTATGGCGGCGCCCTGACCTTCGCCGGCCGCGCCGCGCCGCGGCTGATGCTGCACGCGGCGAAGCTGGTGTTTCCACACCCGGAAGGCGGCTACCGCACGGTCGAGGCGCCGCCGCCCGAGGATTTCGAGGCGCTGAAGGCCGCGGCGGGGCTTTAGGCCCTCCGGAACCACGCTGTCCGACTCGCGCTATTCTCCACACGTCCGGAGACCCGCCATGACCCGCCTGACCCTGACCCTGCCCCTGATCGCCGCCGCCGGTCTGGCGTTGTCGGCCTGCGCCAGCCTCGCCCCATACGGAGCCCAGATGGGGCCGGGCGGGCAGGGCTATGCCGAGCAGCGGATTGAATCCAATCGCTTCCGCGTCACCTACAACGGCGTCGGCGCCCCCGGGCCGGTCATGGACATGGCGCTGTTGCGGGCCGCGGAGCTCACCACGGCCGAGGGTTATGACTGGTTCGAGGTGACCCAGCGCTGGACCGACGGCCGCCCGGAGAGCGCCGGCGGCCTGCGGTCCAGCGTCGGCGTCGGCTACGGCGCCGGGCGTGGGTCGGGACGCTATGGCAGCTATTCGACGTCAGGTGTCGGCGTCGGCGTCGGGCTGAATTTCAGCGGCCCCTCGCCGACCTCGACCACGCTTGAGGTGGTGATGGGCAACGGGGCGCGTCCGGACCGGCCGAACGCCTATGACGCCCGCGGCGTCCAGGACGGGCTGCGGCGGTAGGAGTGGTTAGTGGTTAGTGGTTAGTGGTTAGTGATTGCGGCCCTTCTGGCAGCGGAAGGGCGGCGCTGACCGCGCCATCGCACAAGCGGCGGCTAACCACTAACCACTAGCCACTAGCCACTGGCGGCGCAGCCGCCGCTACCGCCCGCCGCGCGTCAGCGCCCGGTATTCCACCAGCCGCTCCTTGTCGCGCCGCACCTGATCCGAGACGGCGTTGTCGACGTCCAGCGAGGCGTAACGGACCCAGCCGTCGACGCCCAGCTTGTCCTGGATTGCCGCGACCGGCGTGCGCCAGCGGAAATAGGACAGCCAGCTGACCAGGACGCCCAGCACGGCGGCCAGTCCCTGGAGGGCGCGGAAACCCACTTCACCCGTCTCCGGCGCGGTCTCGAGCGCCAGCACCACGAGGCCGACGATCAGCACCATCGGCGTCATGATCCGCTGCGCCCACCGCATCCAGTAGCGCTCGCGGCGGACCCGCCACAGCTCCATCTGAACGTGCTTTTCGAGATATTCCATCCGCGCGCCCAGCCACATGGTCAGCCGGGTCAGGTACATGGCGCGCTGGCCCCAGCCCTTGCCGTCCTGCTGGAACTGGGTCTCCGCCTGATCGGCCATGGCGCGCGCGGTGGTGAACAGGTTCTGCAGCTCACGGGTCCGTTGAACGACCTCGCGCGACAGTTCGTAGGAGTCGTTTTCCAGCTGGAACCGGTACTGGATGAACAGCACGGCCTGCAGACCCCAGAAAATGCCGAAGGCGGCGATCATCGCGCCGGCGGCGAGGCCCAGACCCATGGCTTCCGAGCCCGTCCAGTTCGTGAACCAGCCCGGGCCGAGGATGGCCAGAACGGCGAAGGCGGCCATTGCCCCGGCCTGGCTCAGCCGCTTGACCGAAACGTGGACGATCAGGGCCTTGAAGACGCGGCGGCCGTAGCTGTGGATGCGGCTGCGGATGTCGGTGTCGACCGGGAACCGCTCCTCGATCTGGCGACCGAACAGGACGTGGAAGCGATCCGGCTTTCCGTCCGTCTCCCAGAAGGGGAAGATGTCCAGCGGCTGGTTGAAATATTCGTCGATATGCGAGCTGACGATCGCCTCGGCCTCGGGCGTGGCGGAGAAATACTCGCTCTCGGAAATGGGGCGCAGAATGCCGTCGCCGCCGCGCAGGGGCGCGCGGCCGTGGTTCGGCGTCGGCGGCGGCACGGCGCGGTTGGGGCTGTCCTCGGCTCCGCGCGGCGGCGGGTTCGGCGCGGCGTGCAGGCGCGCGTCCTCACCGTGGCCGCCATGGCCGCCGTCGGACGGCGCGTGGCCCCCATGACCGGGGCCGTGTCCGTGGTTGTGATCGTCGTGCGACATGGCGCTTCGGCGGTCCCTTGAATCGTCAGCCCTGCAGTATGGCAGATCGCGCCGCCGGGCGGACGGCGTTCCCCTCGGGCGCGAAGCGGCGCCGCAGGCTAGATATCGGCGTTAACCCTGCCTCCCGGCAAGTGAAGTTTGAGTCAGAACGGATATCGCGCCATGACGGCGGCGCAGGCGAGCAGCGGAACCAGCAGCAGCGCCTCCAGCCCGACCCATGTCCGCTCGCGCTTCAGCTCTTGCGCGGGGGGCGTGAAGGCGACGGCGCCCGCGGAGGTCTTGCGCCAGCGGATGAACAGCAGCGTCGGCCCGATCGAGACGAGGCCGAGGGCCAGAAACAGGCCCACCTTGCCCCAGAAGAAGGGGTTGGCTTCGTAGAAGGCCCAGCCCTTTCCGCCCCAGATCACCCGGCAGACGCCAATGGCGACGACGAGGCCCGCGACGAGACCGTAGCGACCGTCCACCCTGACCAGCCGGGCCGGGTCGACCGTGGCTTCCTTCAGGCTCAGTCCTTCCATCGCCAGCAGGGCGACAAGGCCGAAGACCAGGATGTGGTGGAGAATGGCCAGTCCCAGATCGAGCACATGCGCCTCCTTCGTTTTGTCGCCGGGTCGAGTATAAGCGCCGCAATATGACACGTCTTCTGATCGTCGCAGCCGGGGGCGCCCTCGGCGCTGTCGCCCGCTACGGGGCCGGCGTCTGGGCCCAGCGCCTGCTTCCGGGCGCCCAGTGGCCGTGGGCCACGCTGACGGTCAATGTCGCCGGCGGCCTGCTGATGGGGCTGCTGGCGGGCTGGCTGGCGTTCCGGGGCGGCGCCCACAGCGAGAGCCTGCGCCTGTTCGCCGCCGTCGGGGTGCTGGGCGGGTTCACCACCTTCTCGGCCTTTTCGCTGGAGGCGGCGCTGATGATCGAGCGCCGTCAATTGGCCATGGCGGGCGGTTATGTCGCCGCCTCGGTGGTCCTGTCGATCGCCGCCCTGTTTATCGGCCTGATGGTCGCCCGCCGCGCCTTCGGAGCCCCCCTTTGACTGACGAACCCATTCAAGAGTCCGAACCAGCCCCCAAGCGCGAGGTGCTGACGATCTATGTCGCCGAGGCCGAGGACGGCATTCGTCTCGACCGCTGGTTCCGCCGGCGCTGGCCGCACCTGTCCAACATCCAGGTGCAGAAGATGGCCCGCAGCGGCCAGATCCGCGTTGACGGCGCCCGCATCAAGCCCGAAGGCCGGCTGACCGCAGGCGCCGCCGTGCGCGTCCCGCCGATCCCCGACGACACCTCGCGCCAGGCCGGCGACGTCCACACCCTGTCCCCACAGGATATAAAGTTCGCCAAATCCCTCGTGCTCTACGAGGACGACATGGTCATCGCCATCAACAAGCCCCACGGCCTGGCCGTCCAGGGCGGCACCAAGACCAGCCGCCACGTCGACCGCCTGCTGTCGGCCTGGGGGGAGGGGATGGACCGCCCGCGTCTGGTGCACCGGCTCGACCGCGACACCTCCGGCGTCCTGCTGCTCGGCAAGGGGCCGGAGGCGGCCAAGCGGCTGGCCGGGGCCTTCGCCCGGCGTCAGGCGAAGAAGACCTACTGGGCCATCGTCATCGGCAATCCCAAGCCCGCCGCCGGCCAGATCGACATGCCGCTGAAGAAGACCGGCATCAACGATTTCGAGATGATGCGCCCGGCCGACCGCAAGGACCCGCGCGCCGAGCCGGCCGAGACCGCCTTCGCCACCATCAGCCGCGCCGCCCACCGGGCCAGCTGGATGGCCCTGCGCCCCTTCACCGGCCGGACCCACCAGCTACGCGCCCACATGGCCGGCATCGGCCATCCGATCCTCGGCGATCCGAAATACGGGGACGAGAAGTCGAAGGAGCTGTCCGGGCCGCTGAAACTGCAGCTGCACGCCCGCAGCATCGAGCTGGAGCATCCGCGCGGCGGCATGCTGAAGGTGACGGCGCCGCTGAGCCCCGAGATGAAGGCCGGCATGGCCCATTTCGGCTTCGAGGAGTCCGAGGGCGACGAGAGCGATCCGTTCGAAGGGGTGAAGCGGCAGCGATGAGCCGACCTCTCGCAGTCTTCGACATCGACGGCACCCTCGTCGACAGCCGCGCCTCGATCCATCGCGCCGCCTGCGAGGCCGCGCGGGCCATCGGCCTGCCCGAGCCCGACTACGATCGTGTCCGCAAGATCGTCGGTTTGTCGCTGGAGCACGCCATGTCGGTGCTGGAGCCGGGGCTCGATGCGCCGACCCTGGCCCGTTTCGTCGCCGGCTTCCGCGCCAGCTTCAACCGCATGTACGAAGAGGGGCACGAGGAGCCCCTCTATCCCGAGGCAACGGCCACCCTGCGTCGCCTGCATCGCGACGGCTGGCGGCTGGCGCTGGCGACGGGACAGAATCGCCGCGGCGTGGCCCGCAACCTGGCCCGCGAGGGCTGGGCCGACATGTTCATCTCGTCCCACTGCGCCGAGGACGGGCCGGGCAAGCCCGACCCCGCCATGCTCCACGCCGCCATGGCCGCCTGCGACGCCTGTCCGGCCACCACCCTGATGATCGGCGACACCGCCCACGACATCCGGATGGCCATCAATGCCGGCGTCCTCCCGCTCGGCGTCGCCTGGGGCTTCCATACGGTCGAGGAACAGCAGGCCGCCGGGGCCCGCCACGTCGCCCGATCCTTCGCCGAACTGACCGTGGTGCTGGACGGCTTCGCCGACCTGACACGCGCCGCCTGAGACCGCCCGAGACCTCGCATGAGCCACATCCCGCCCCTCGATCCCAACGTCGCCGCCCGCAAGGGCTTCCGTGAGTCCGAAGAGCGCCTCAAACGCTTCTGGACCGCGGTCGACGTGGCGGAAGCCGAGGGCGGCTGGGCCGTCACGCTGGACGGCCGCACGCCGAAGACGCCCGCCCACGCTCCCCTGCGCCTGCCGACCGAGGCCGCGGCGCGGCTGGCGGCCGACGAATGGGCCGCCCAGGGCGAGTTTATCGATCCCGCGACCATGCCCGCCACCCGTCTGGCCTCGACCGCCATCGACCGGGTCAGCCAGGTCCGCGAGGCCGTGGCCGAGGAGATCGCCGCCTTCGCCGGCTCGGACCTTCTCTGCTACCTCGCCGACCATCCGACCTCGCTGGCGGTGGAGCAGGCCCGCGAATGGACGCCGTGGCGCGACTGGGCGGCGATCGAACTGGGCGTCGTCCTCGAACCCGCCGAGGGCATCTGCCACCGGGCCCAGGACCCCGCCGCCATCGCCCGCGTCACTGAACTGGCGCTGCGGCTCGACGACTTCGCCCTGACCGGCCTGGCCCTGGCGACGCCCCTGCTGGGTTCGGCGGTCCTCGCCATGGCGCTCCAGCGCGGCGTGCTGACGGGCGACGCGGCCTTCGAGCTCAGCCGTCTCGACGAGGCCTTCCAGGAACGGCAGTGGGGCGTCGACGCCGAGGCCGCCGAACGCACCGCCGCCCGCCGCGCCGAGGCCGTGCTGCTGGACAACTGGTTCCGGGCGTTGGGACGGTCCTAGTCGATCCGGATCGACAGCGAACGGGCGCCGCCGCCCAGTGGGCTCCACCAGCGTCCGTCACCCTGGCCGCGCAAGTCGTAGACGCCGATGGGGGTGACCAGCGCGGCGCGGCCCAGACCTTCGCCCGCCTCGACGCCGATCACCTTCAGGGTGGCGCTGTCGCCCTGCGGCTGACCATTGAGCATGTCGCCGAAGGCGTTGCCCGGCGCGATGGCCAGATCGCCAAGGCAGAGTCCGTCGCGCACCTCGAAGCGGGCTTCTCCGGCGATCGCGGCCTCGCCCCAGGTTCCCGTATATGGCGCCGCGCCCACCGGGCAGTCGATGACCGGCCCGTCGCGTTCTACCGGCAGGAAGGGCGCCGCCAGCATCTGCGCCGTCACGTCGATTGAGGATACCCAGAGGGCGTTGGACAGCACGGTCGTCGCGGTGGCGTGGTCGGGATAGAGCACAAGCGAACTGCGGGCCCCGACGGTGACGCCTGCGTGATGCGCCAGCCGGCGTCCATGGGCGTCCCGCTCGGCCCGCCAGCCGAACCCCACCTGATAGGTGTCGTCCGCGGCCACGCCGCCGCCGTTCAGCGGCATCGGCTGCTGCATCCATTCGAAGGTGTCGCGGGCCACGACCTGCCCTTCGAGCACGCGCCCGCCCCAGGTCGCCAAGGCCGGCGCGGTTCCACCCAGACCGCCGCCGCCCCAAGTGTAGCTGAAGTCGTGCGACGGAGCAGGGCGGGCGCGACTGTCCGTGAACGCATAGGCGCGGGAGGCGTAAGGATTGTCGCCATCGGTCGCATCGGGGACAATCTCGAGCCCGGGCGTGATCTCGGCCTTGAGATAGTCGAGGTAGGAGGCACCGGCCGCCGCCTCGACCTGCGCGCTGAGCAGGACGTAGCCCCAGGACGAATACACATAGGCCTGCCCCGGCGGCGCCAGCAGTTCCCGGTCCTGGAACAGGGCGACGGCGTCGCGCACCGACGCGTACCGGACGCTTCCGCGGTCCGCGTCCACGGTCTGATAGTGGGGTACTCCGGAGGTGTGGGCGGCCAGCTGGCGCGCCGAAATGTCCGGCCAGCGGTCGGGCAGCCACGGCAAAAGGGTGCGCACCGGGGCGTCCGGATCCAGTCGTCCCTGTTCCCGCAGGCGGCCTGCCGCCATGACCGCGAACAGTTTGGACACGCTGGCGAGGCGGAAGATCGTGTCGCCGTCCACCCGGCGTCCCGCCTCGACATCCGCATAACCGGCCGCGCCGGTCCAGACGATCCGGCCGTCCTGCCATACCGAGCCGGCCATGCCCGGCACGCCGTTGCTCTCCACGAGGGAGGCGAGGATCAGGTCCGACCGCCGTCCTGCGTCACGGTCCGGCTCTGACGCGGGCCGGGCCAGACAGGAGGAGGCGCCGGCCATCAGGGCGAGGGCGAAAACGGACGCAGACCAGTGGGCGAAACGCATGAACGATTCCGGTGTTCGGGGAGAAAGGAGGCGCAGCTTGGCAAGCTTTGCGGCAAGACTTCGTTCGCGGGCATTACCGTTCGGTCATGCCCCGTCACGGCTCCCTCCCGGGACCGGGCCAGCCCCGGCGGGCAAGCACGACTTTCCAATCTGGAAAATAATCACTTGCCATGATGGAAAGTCATGCTACGCTTTCCGTATTGGAAAGTGAGGTTTCCCGATGACGCAAGACCAAGACCCCCACGAGGCCCTGGCCTCCATCCGGGACGCCCGTGCCGGGATCGGGCGGGACCTCGACTATCCGGTCTGGTGGGATTTCGCCTACGGCGGCGTCCTCGCCGTGATCGTCGCAAGCACGGGCCTGCCGGCGCCCTGGAACACCACCGTCTTCATCTTCTGCATGCTTGGCGTCGTGCTGATGGTGCAGTGGTGGAAGAAGAAATTCGGCTGGTGGGTCAACGGCTACAGTCCGCGCCGGGCGGGCAGGGTGGCCTGGGGTCTGGTCGCCTTCATGATGGCGATGATGGGTCTGGGCCTCTGGACGCGGCTGTTCGACGGCCCCGCCTGGGCTCCCTGGGCGGCCGGAGCCCTGACCTGGATCGTCGCCGGCTTCAGTGGCCGCTTGTGGATGAATGCCTACAGGAAGGACCTGGCGGAGCTGCCGCGATGAGCGTGGCTCCCGTCTTCGACGCCCTGATCCACGCGCCGGGCCGGCTCCAGATCTGCGCCATCCTGTCCAGCGTCGACGCCGAGTTCGCCATGCTGCGCGACGCCATCAAGGTCTCGGACTCAGTGATGTCCAAACACCTGAAGCAGCTGGAGGAGGCGGGCTATGTCGCGCTGACCAAGACCTCCGAAAACGGTCGCCAGCGCACCTGGGCCAGTCTGACCGGCAAGGGCCGCAAGGCGTTCGCCGCCCATGTCGCCGAGCTCCAGCGCCTCGCCGCCATGACCGCGCCGACGCGGCTGGGGGAGGGGTTCGCGGGATAGACCCCGGAGCGCGCAGGTTCATCACGAAGGGCACGAAGGATCCACAAAGGGCACAAAGGGTCCGGTGCGGCGCCGCGAAGCGGCATTCCTTGTATGCCTCAGGTTTGATTGTCCCTTCGGGACGGGCAGGCTCCCTTCGTGTCCTTCGTGCCCCCTTGGTGTCCTTTGTGATGAACCAGCCAGCGGAGCCCGGTTGCCGTCCCCGCTTGCCTCCGCCCCCGGCCATCCTTAAGCCTCCCGCTCAAGGAGACGCCGCATGAAGACCATCCTCGACCAGCTCGAAGCCCGCCGCGCCGGCGCCCGTCTCGGCGGCGGCGAGACCCGCATCGCCAGCCAGCACGCCAAGGGCAAGCTGACTGCGCGTGAGCGGATCGCCGTCCTGCTCGACGAGGGCTCGTTCGAGGAGACCGACATGTTCGTCGAGCACCGCTCGACCCAGTTCGGCATGGAAAACCAGCGTATCCCCGGCGACGGCGTGGTCACCGGCCGCGGCACCATCGGCGGCCGTCTGGTCTATGTCTTCTCCAAGGATTTCACCGTCTTCGGCGGGTCTCTTTCGGGCGCGCATGCGGCCAAGATCGTCAAGATCCAGACCATGGCCCTGACCAATGGCGCCCCGATCATCGGCCTGTTCGACGCCGGCGGCGCCCGCATCCAGGAGGGGGTCGAGGCCCTCGCCGGCTATGCCGACATCTTCCTGCAGAACACCCTGGCCTCGGGCGTCATTCCCCAGATCAGCGTCATCATGGGCCCCTGCGCCGGCGGCGACGTCTATTCCCCCGCCATCACCGACTTCATCTTCATGGTGAAGGACACCTCCTACATGTACGTGACCGGCCCCGATGTGGTGAAGACGGTCACCAATGAGGTGGTCACCCACGAGGACCTGGGCGGCGCCCGCGTCCACTCCCAGAAGTCCGGCGTCGCCGACGGCGCCTTCGAGAACGATCTGGAAGCCCTCAGCGAGGTCCGCCGCCTGATCGGCTTCCTGCCCCTGTCGAACCGCGAAAAGCCCCCGGTCCGCGACAGCTATGACGACCCCGAGCGCGACGAGGCCAGCCTCGACACCCTGGTCCCGGCCAATCCGAACCAGCCCTATGACATCAAGGAGCTGATCCTGAAGACGGTCGACGAGGCCGAATTCTTCGAGATCGGCCCGGACTTCGCGAAGAACATCGTCACCGGCTTCGGTCGCCTCGACGGCCAGACCGTCGGCGTCGTCGCCAACCAGCCCCAGGTGCTGGCCGGCGTCCTCGACATCGACTCCAGCCGCAAGGCCGCGCGGTTCGTGCGCTTCTGCGACGCCTTCGACATCCCGCTCGTCACCTTCGTCGACGTCCCCGGCTTCATGCCCGGCACGCGTCAGGAATACGGCGGCCTGATCAAACACGGCGCCAAGCTGCTGTTCGCCTATGCCGAGGCCACCGTGCCCAAACTGACCGTCATCACCCGCAAGGCCTATGGCGGCGCCTATGACGTGATGAGCTCCAAACACCTGCGCGGCGACGTCAACTACGCCTGGCCCTCGGCCGAGATCGCCGTCATGGGCGCCAAGGGCGCGGTCGAGATCATCTTCCGCAAGGAGGCCGGCGACCCCGAGGCGCTGGCGGCGCGCGAGGCCGAGTACAAGGAGAAGTTCGCCAACCCGTTCGTGGCGGCGGGCCTGGGCTACATCGACGACGTGATCATGCCGCACGGGACGCGGCGCCGGCTGATCCGGGCGCTACGGACGTTGAAGAACAAGCAGCAGGAAAACCCGTGGAAGAAGCACGATAATATTCCGCTGTAGGGGATCCTGATGTCGGACGCGTGGGCGAAGTTTTGGCTGGCTATGGCGTTGATGGCCCTTGCCGGCGTCATCGCCGGGTCGGTCGCTTGGGGCGGAAAGTTGGAAGTCGGAGCGTTGGCTCAGTGGGTCGCAGCGGTCGCTACCTTTGGCGCGATTTGGATTGCGCTGCACAACACTCAGCGGACGCTGGCCGAAACAAATGTAAGAGAAGCCAAGAAGCAGGATAGGCTTGATAGATCGTATATTGCCGCGGTGATAGCGATGTGCTGTGACGTTCTTGAGAATATTGCAATAATTCAAGATGAATGTGGCGCAATAAAAAGATCAACAAAATATTTGAAGGAGCTGGAGTGTAGGACCGGGCTTGGAAGCAATACGTCGAGCCTAGAGCGAATTCCTATCCACGCGAGTCCTGACAGCGAGCTGGTACTTTTGTGGATCAATGCCCGCTTAGCTGCTCACAACGCACACACGAAGCTGAGCGATGCGATTGTGTGTCAAAAACCTAGTACTGTGGATGTTGATGACGAGCTTAAGCTGATTGAAGATGCGGTAAGGAGGATCAAGCGTCGTTACGGTGCCGATTACGCGGAGATAATTGGCGATTTTGGCAGTACCGTAGCACTCTGACCAACCTCCTCTTCCTCTGCTCCCGCAACCGCCTCCGCTCGCCCACGGCCGAGCAGGTGTTCGCGTCCCGGCCCGGCGTCGAGACCGCCTCTGCCGGCCTGGCGCCCGATGCGGAGGAGCAATGCTCGGCCGAATTGGTGGAATGGGCCGACGTCATCTTCGTCATGGAGCGCGCCCACCGCGCCAAACTCCAGCGCCGCTTCAGGGCCCAGCTGAAGCGGGCGCGGGTGATCTGCCTCGACATCCCCGACGACTACGCCTTCATGCAGCCGGAGCTGGTGGCGCTGCTGGAGAAGAAGGTGGGTGTGCATCTCGGTCACTCCCAAGGGCCCTCCTTGTCATCCCGGCCGAAGCGAAGCGAAGAGCCGGGACGGGACTGACAAACCACGATCTCCTCCCGGACAGCCCCCTTGGGCTGAGCCGGGAGACGGGTTGAGGTGACCTCGGTCGTCAGGGTGTACCGGAGGCTTCCGAACAGCCCCCTCGGGCCCCCGGTGTGACAGCGCCCCCTTCGGCTGTCGTGCGGCGTCCGGCTGTCTCCCGGCTCAGCCCAAGCGGGCTGTCCGGGAGCGATGTATTTGATGCGTCGGGCCGTCCCGGCTCTTCGCTTCGCTTCGGCCGGGATGACAAGGTGGTGCAATCTTGACGACCTGATGTTCGCACGACAAGGTTGTGTTCCATGCGCAGCGCTGACCACAGCTACTGGGTCTACATCGTCGCCAGCGGGCCCTGCGGTTGGCTCTATGTCGGCATGACCAACGACCTGATCCGGCGGATCGGGGAGCACAAGCACGGCCAGATCGATGGCTACAGCCGCGCGCGGGGCACGGACTGTCTCGTCTGGTACGAGCACCATCGCTACGTCGATCAGGCGATCCGGCGAGAGAAGAGCATCAAGCGCTGGCTGCGGCCCTGGAAATTCGCTCTGGTCGAACAGGCGAATCCGAACTGGGCCGACCTGTATGGCGACCTGACTTCATCGATCGGTGACGTCAGTCCCGCATAGCGCCTGCTGCGCTTCCGGGACGGCAAGGTCCTAGCGCTCCCCCTCGATCCGGATATCCACGCGGCGGTTCTCGCGTTCCGGCCCGTCCTCCGGCCCCACCGCCTGCGGCCGGTCCTCGCCGTAGGACCGGATCTCGATTATGGACGCCGGCACCCCCAGGGCGATCAGACGGTCGGCGACCGCGCGGGCGCGGGCGAGGGCGATGCGGGCGTTGACCTCGCGCGAGCCGACGGCGTCGGCGTGGCCGGTGACGATCACCCGCATCAGGCCGCTGCTGTCGCGATAGCGGACGGCCCGCTCGATCCGCACCATGGCCTCGGGGTCGAGGGCGATCGATCCGGAGTCGAAATAGACCTCATAGTCGCGCGAGCCGGAGGGCGGCGCGACCACGGGCGGCGGCGGCGGTCCGGCCGGCTCAAGCACGGGCGGAGGCGGGGCGGAGGTGACCGGCTCCTCCTCATCCGCGCGCACGGTCTCCGGCGCATCGGGCTTGTAGCGGCGGCGCAGGGCGCAGTTGTCATCCGAGGCCTCGCCGCCGGACCGGGTCAGGAAATAGGTCTGTCCGTCGGGCCGCCCGTCGTACCGCGCCGGGTCCAGGGCGCGGTCGTCGATCGGCAGGTCCGCCAGGGCGCAGCGGATGTCGTTCAGGATGAAGGGATTGTCCGAATAGTAGCCATGGCCGAGGCCGAACAGGGTGCTGGCCACCGGGGTGGCGTCGATCGTGGTGTAGCCGGGGACGTCCCGGATCCACGGCCGGTCGCCGTCGGTCTGGCCGAGACGTGGCCGGCGGTTCAGCACGCGCGACACCCACAAGGCGGTGTCGTCATCGGATGCGTAGACGGTGACGTTGGGCTGCAGATTGTCCAGCTTGCCCGCCACGATGCCGAACACGTCGCGCTCGACATCGGCGGCGGCCAGGATGATGCGGAACTCCACCTCCGGGCGGTTCCCGTCCAGCAGACGGGCCTCGGCATAGTCCTCCAGCGCCTGGGTCAGGACCCGGTTGCCCATCGAATGGGCGATGATGTTGATCCGCGCGGGGCCGACCTCGTCGAGAAGCAGGTCGAGGAAGGCGTTCAGATGGGGCACGGCGGCGTCGGCCAGTCGCTGGTCGCCGAAATAGGCCCAGGGCGTGACCGAGGCCTGCGACGGCCAGGCGAACAGCACCGGCGCCCCCGGATCGAACCGCCGGTCCTCGCGCAGGTCGACCGTCAGCTGGGCGGAGCTGATCAGGGCCGGCTCGAAGCCGACATTGAAGCCGTGCACGAACAGCAGGATCGACGGCTCGCCGTTGGTGTCGGAAACCGCCTCGCCCAGTTCCTCGACGAAGCGGTCCCGACCCTGGGCGGTGATGCGGGTGATCATCACATAGCGTTCGAGCAGGTTCGGGTCCTCGGGCGGTTCTCCGGTCAGCAGGGGGGTCTCGCCCCGTTCACGCGGCGTCCCGTCGGCCTTGAGCCGCGGCAGCCAGACATCGGCCCGTCCCAGCCGCAGTTCGCCGGCGTCGCCGCGCGCCACCTGATCGACATCCACCTCCGCGTCGCCCTGCGCCGTGGCGACGATCGCCCGGTTGGAGCCGTAGAAGACGCGAACGCAGGTCACGTCGGCGTCGAACGCCTCGCAATCGGTGCCGAAGGCGGTCGGATGCCGAAGGGTGGGGGCGCAGGCGGACAGGCCCAGCAGAACGAGCACCCCAACGACGCCGCGCACAACCATACCGTCCCTCGTTGAACCCTGATCGGTCGCGGATAAGGCCACGCTGGTCGGCCAGCGTCCAGTGGCGGACGCGCCGTGGCTACATCACATCCGCCGTCAACGCGTCCAGCGTCGTCGTCAGGGTGAACACCACCCCCGCCGGCTCATAGGTCAGGGTCGTGGCCCCGCCGACGTAGCCTGACAGGGCCCGCTGGATCATGCCGGTCCCGAAGCCCGTGCGGGTCGGCGGCGCCACCGGGGGGCCGCCGCTTTCGGTCCAGGTCAGGACGAAGGCCGTGTCGTCGCCGAGCGGCGTCACCGTCCAGTGCACAGTCACCCGTCCGCCGTCGGCGGACAGGGCGCCGTATTTGATCGCATTGGTGGTCAGCTCGTGCAGCGCCAGCGACATGGCCAGGGCGCAGCGTGGCGACAGGTCGACGTCGGGTCCCGAGACGGTGACCTGACCCTCGCGACCATGGGGACGGAAGGCGTCGGCCACGATGTCGGCAAGACGGGCGCCGGTCAGGGTCGTCTGGGTCAGCAGATCCTGGGCCGAGCCCAGGGCGCCCAGCCGGTCGATGAAGGCGAGCCTGGCCTCGACAGGATCGGAGGTGGCGCGGAAGGTCTGGCTGGCGATCGCCTGCACCATGGCCAGGACGTTCTTGATCCGGTGGTTCAGCTCCTGCGCCAGCAGTTGGTGCTGCTCCTCGGAGCGTTTCAGCTCGGTGATGTCGCGCGACACAGACAGCAGGCTCTCGGGCTTGCCGTCCGGGCCGAAGACGGGCGTGACCTGTACGTCCCACCAGCGCGGATTGCCCTTGGCGGTATTGGCCGGCCCCTGGAAGCGGTAGTTGCGCCCGGCCCGCGCCTCGACCACCGCCCGGGCGGCCTCGGCATGGCTCTCGCCTTCCCAGAAGGACGACCAGGGACAGCCGCGCAGCTGGTTGAAGTCACTGACCTCCATCACCCTCTGCCCGCCCTCGCTCATGAAGGTCAGGTCGCCGTCGAGGTTGAGCAGTTTGATGCAGTCGTTCGAGGCGGCCAGGACCGTGCGCACGAAGGCGGCGTCAAGGGTTTCGGCGTTGAAGGGCATCCGTGACCTGTACGAGGTCATCGGCCCCAGGGCCATCGGCGATTGTGTGGCCGTCGCGTGCCGGGGCCGTCGCTGAACCCTGTTCCAGCGCCACCCGAACAGGCCCCGTGCGCGCTTCGGGTCGTTCGGCAGCAGCACGGGCCTTGGGCTATTCCCGGCGACCGGAACTCGCGGCTGGTCAGCCCGCATTCCAGCCCGCAGACTATCGGCATGGCCCGCCTCGTCTTCGATATGAATGTCTCCCTGGACGGCTATGTCGACCACGACAAATTCATGCCCGATCCGGCGCTCTTCCGGCACTGGATCGAGGTGGTGCGCAGCGCGACCGGCCAGATCTACGGCCGCAAGCTCTACGAAATCATGCGCTATTGGGAGCAGGACGATCCCGCGTGGACCGACGATCATCGTGCGTTTGCGGACGTCTGGCGCAACGAGCGCAAATGGGTCGTGTCGCACACCCTGACCTCGGTCGGCCCCAACGCCACACTGATCGCCGACGACGTCGGGGCCGCGGTCCGCAAGCTGAAGGCCGAGCTCGACGGCGAAATTCACGTCGGCGGGCCCGTTCTGGCGCACAGCCTGACCGAGCTTGGCCTGATCGACGAATACCGGCTCTACATCCACCCCGTCGTTCTGGGGCAGGGGGCGCCCTTCTTCGCCGGCCCCCGCCCGCCGCTGAAAGTCACGGCGCACGAGCGGATCGGCGGCGAGGCGGTCCGGCTGACCTGCGTTCCGGCCGAGGACGTCTGAAACAGTGTCTTCCCGCCCCGTATAATCTCGCCCCTCGCGAGCCCCGAAGGCGCCCTTCCGACCCTCCCGACGACGGTGCGCCGGCCCCTGCGACCGTATCTGACGCACGCGCGTGCATACTGCTTGAATGCCCGCCGGGCCGGTCTTTGACAGTCAGCTCCAACCGCGCCGCGTCCGCCCAGGGCCCGGCGCACGCCCCCCGACCCGCGGTGGCCGGATTCCTGAAATCGGGTCCGCAATTTTTCCGGCGAAACCGTACCCTTTCGACCCTTCAGCCGACCAGCGCCGCCCGCTCTTCCGGGGTCAGCATCCGCCACTTGCCCTCGGGCAGGTTGTCGAGTTTCAGCGGTCCGATCCGTATACGGATCAAATCGACCACCTCGAGATCGACCATCTCGCACATCCGACGGATCTGGCGGTTGCGTCCCTCGCGCAGGATGAATTTCAGCCGGAAGGATTCCATCCGGCTGACATAGGCCGGCTTCAGCTGCCGGCCGTCCAGCATCAGGCCGTGGCGCAGGATCTTCAGCTTCTTCTCGGTGATATCGCCCGTCACCCGGACCAGATATTCCTTGTCCAGATCGGACTCCGGTCCGATCACCGCCTTGGCCACCACCCCGTCCGACGACAGCAGCAGCAGGCCGCGCGAGTCCTCGTCCAGCCGGCCGATCGGGGGCAGGGAGACCTCGTCCGCGGGCGTCACGCCTTCGCCAACCCGGTTGTTGTCGGTGACCAGCCGGACCGCGGGCAGCTTGTTCGGCTCCGGCTGGCCCGAGACATAGCCCATCGGCTTGTGCATCACGATGGTCACGCCCTCTGCCAGCTGGGCGGTGGCCCGGTCGCTGAGGGTCAGGGTTTGGCCCGGCTCCAGCTTGCGGCCCGCGTCGGCGACCACCTCGCCGTCGACCGAGACCAGGCCGTCAGCGATCAGGGCATCCGCCTCGCGCCGCGAGCAGACGCCGCTCTGGCCCAGCCATTTGTTGATCCGGACCGGCGCGTCGCCGTCATAGGTCTTGGAAAACGCCATGCGGGTCCGTAGCCGCAGGGGGGCGCCGGGTCCAGCGGCCGATCAGCCGCCGAGGACGGCGGCTATGGCCGCCCGCGCGACCTCGTCGTCCTGCGCCGACGAAGCGCCCGAGACGCCGATGGCCCCGACCACCTTGCCGTCGACCACGATCGGCACGCCGCCGGCGACCGGCACGATCCCGTCGATGGCCAGCAGGGCCATGCGCCCGGCGGCCAACCGCTCCTCCGCCGCGGCGGAGGAACCCCGGAACCGGGCCGCGGACCGGGCCTTGTCCTGGGCGACGTTGATCGAGCCGTACTGGACGTCGTCCATCCGCCCGAAGGCCACCAGCTCCCCCGACGGCTCGACTACGGCGATGGCCAGACGGAAGCCGCGGGCACGGCCGGCCTCGATGGCCCGATCGATCAGCGCCTGCGCCGTCTCCAGCCCGATCGGCGCGCCATAGGACAGGGGCGGAGCCGGCGCGGCGGCCGGCGCCGCCGTCGGCGGCGTCTGCGCCCAGGCCGGCGCCGCAACGGCCAGAACGGCCACCGCAAGAAGGAGAGGTTTCATGTCGGCGCTTTCAATCAGCTTCAGCCAGCTTGGCCGGGATGCCGCCACATCCCCGTAAGAAGCGCAAGGCCGCTCAGACACGCCGGAACAACAGCATCAGATTGTTCGCCGGCATTTCGATCCGCCGCGTCAGCGCCAGTCCCGCCGCCTTGGCGACCGCCGCCACCGCGTCCCGGTCCCTCAGCCCCCAGGCCGGATCACGGGCCTTGAGACTCTCGTCAAACGCCGCATTGGACGGAGCGAGCGGCGCGTCCGCTTCCCGGTACGGCCCGTACAGGACCAGGAGGCCGCCGACCGCCAGCCGGCTTCCAGCCAGCGCCATCAGGCCCTCTGTCGCGGCCCACGGGCTGATGTGGATCATGTTGATGCAGACCACCGCCTGCAGTGGTCCCTCCGGCCAGGTCGCCGCGTCCAGCACGTCCAGGGCCAGCGGCGCGCGCAGGTTTGGCAGACCGGCGCTCGCAGCCCATGCCGCGATACTGGCCCGCGCCTCCGCCGAAGGATCGCTGGGGGTCCAGTCCAGACCGGGCAGGGCGGCGGCGAAGGCCACGGCATGCTCGCCCGACCCCGCCGCGATCTCCAGCACCCGCCCGCGCCCCGGCATATGGGCCTTGAGAACCTCGAGAATCGGCGCCGTGTTCCGCGCCACGGCGGGCGAGGCGAGGGCGGCTCCAGGAGTCGCCGGGATCGGGTCCATCGTCTGCATGGCCGCCCCGATACCTCGCGCCACGCCTTCCGGCGACCGGAAATATGCAGGCCCCTCCGGGCGCCCCGCTCGCGAGAGGTTGAAACGTGCATCGGTTGACGCCGCGTCGCCTAAGATGTCATTCCGCGCCTGAAACATTGCGTGATGCCACGCAAGGGAGAGCCACGGCGGCGCAGATCGCCGGGCGACGTTCAGGAGAGTGATTGTGACCGCATCCGCCATCCAAGGCCTTCACCCGGCTCCCACCAAACACGCCGGCCTTATCGCCTGGGTCGAGCAGATCGCCGCCCTGACCAAGCCTGCGCGGGTTCACTGGTGCGACGGTTCGGAGGCCGAGAAGGCCGCCATCGTCGCTGATCTGATCGGTAAGGGCACGCTGCGCGAACTGGACCAGACCAAACGCCCCGGCTGCTATTACGCCGCCTCGGACCCCAAGGACGTGGCCCGCGTCGAGAGCCGGACCTTCATCTGCCCGGCCGACAAGGCCGACGCCGGCCCGACCAACAACTGGGCCGACCCGGTGGAGATGCGGGCGCGCCTGAACGGCCTTTTCGACGGCTGCATGGCCGGCCGCACGATGTACGTCGTGCCTTTCTCGATGGGTCCGCTCGGCTCCGAGCTCAGCGCCCTCGGCGTCGAGATCACCGACAGCGGCTATGTAGCCATTTCGATGGGCATCATGACCCGGATGGGCCAGCCCGTGCTGGACCTGATGGGCGAGGACGGCGTGTTTGTGCCGGCTGTCCACACCCTCGGCGCGCCCTTGGCCGAGGGTCAGGCCGATGTGCCGTGGCCCTGCAATGACGACAAATGGATCGTCCACTATCCCGAGACCCGAGAGATCTGGTCCTACGGATCGGGCTACGGCGGCAATGCGCTCTTGGGCAAGAAATGCCACGCGCTGCGCATCGCCTCGGCGCAGGCGCGCGAGGAGGGCTGGCTCGCCGAGCACATGCTGATCCTCAAGCT
>NZ_DDRM01000039.1:758-30459 GCF_002343105.1 Brevundimonas sp. UBA2416 | reverse complement strand
GGCTACGGCGGCAACGCCCTGCTGGGCAAGAAATGCTACGCCCTGCGCATCGCCTCGATCATGGCCCGCGACGAAGGCTGGCTGGCCGAGCACATGCTGATCCTCAAGCTGACCGATCCGACGGGTCGCGCGAAATACGTCGCCGCCGCCTTCCCCTCGGCCTGCGGCAAGACCAACTTGGCCATGCTCCAGCCGACCATCCCGGGCTGGACCGCCGAGACGATCGGCGACGACATCGCCTGGATGCGCTTCGGCGATGATGGCCGTCTGTACGCCGTCAACCCGGAAGCCGGCTTCTTCGGCGTTGCGCCGGGGACCAGCCGCAACACCAACGGCAACGCCCTGGCGACGATGGGTTCGAACACCGTCTTCACCAACACAGCGCTGACCGCCGACAACGACGTCTGGTGGGAAGGCCTGACCAAGGTCGCCCCCGAAGGCCTGACCAACTGGAAGGGCGTTCCGCACGACCCGGCCTCGGGCGAGCCCGCCGCCCATCCCAACGCCCGCTTCGCCGCCCCGGCCTCGCAGTGTCCGACCATCGCGCCGGAATGGGAGGACCCGAAGGGCGTGCCGATCGACGCCATCCTGTTCGGCGGACGCCGCGCCTCGGCCGTGCCGCTGGTGACCGAGGCCTTCGACTGGGAGCATGGCGTGTTCATGGGCTCGTCGGTCGCCTCGGAAGGCACCGCCGCCGCCGAGAACGCCATCGGGACCCTGCGCCGCGATCCCTTCGCCATGCTGCCCTTCTGCGGCTACAACATGGGCGACTATTTCGCTCACTGGCTGTCGATGGCCGGCAAGACCGAGGCAGCCAAACTGCCGCGCCTCTATTTCGTGAACTGGTTCCGCAAGAACGAGGACGGCCAGTTCGTCTGGCCCGGCTTCGGCGACAACGCCCGCGTGCTGAAGTGGATCGCGGAACGTCTGGATGGCGAGGCCGAGGCCGTCGATACGCCGGTCGGTCGGGTCCCGACCCGCGAGGCGCTGGACCTGTCGGGCCTGAGCCTGTCGGACGCCGACCTGTCGACCCTGCTGGATGTGGACGCCGAGGTTTGGGCGGAGGAAGCGGCCCTGATCCCCGAGTTCTACGCCCAGTTCGGCGACCGTCTGCCCGCCCGCCTGTGGGCGCAGCACGAAGCCCTGACGGCCCGCATCGACGCGAACCGCGCCGCAGCCATCGCCGCCGAGTAGCGATCGCGCCTTGCATTCGGAGCGCGGGCGGTCGATCTGATCGCCCGTGGCTTCCTCCCCTGATGTGATCGTCATCGGCGCCGGCGTGCTCGGCCTCTGCACCGCGGCCGAGCTGGCCGCGCGAGGTCATGCCGTGACCGTGATCGACCCCGGCGGCCCCAACGCCTCCTCCATCGCCGCGGGCATGATCGCCCCGGCACTGGAAAGTCTGCTTGAAGACGTATCCGCCGACCGAGCCGCACTGCTGAAGCGCGCGCGCGACCTTTGGCCCGCCTTTGCGGAGAGCCATGGCGTCAAGCTGCTGCGGGAGGGCGCCGATTGGCGCGGACCGGATACGCAAGCCGCAGTCGCCCGCCTTCACGTGCTTGGCTTTGACGCACGGCTGAACCCCCTTGGTCTGACCACCCCCGACGACTGGCGTATCGAGGTGGCGCCGGCCCTGAAGGCGCTGGCGCGGGCGCCCGGCTTGACGGTGGTGCGGGGACAGGTCGTGCGCCTCACGGGCGACGCCCGCCGCTGGCGTGTCGAAGCGGGCGACGGCCGGGTATGGTTCAGCCCGACGGTGGTGCTGGCGACGGGGGTCGGTGAGCCGGTCGCCGGATTGCCCGATCCCGCCGCCGCGGCCGTGTCCGCCGTTACGCCGATCCGGGGGCAGCTGACATTCGTCTCCACAGCACCCCCGCCCCGCGTGGTCAGAGGCCCGGGCGTCTATGCTGCGCCGTGCGAAGGCGGCGTGGTCATCGGCGCCACGATGGAGCCGGGACGCCGCGATCTGGAGCCCGATCCGGTCGAGGCCGAGCGCAAGGTCGCGGCCGGTCTGGTGCTGCTGAATGTGACGGGCGTGGCCGGCCCGACCCGGGTGGGCATTCGCGGCGCTTCCGCCGACGGTCTGCCGCTGGCGGGCGCCTCGGGCGAGCCGGGGCTGCACCTGGCGCTGGCCCCCCGCCGGAACGGCTGGCTGATCGGGCCGCTCGTCGGGCAGGTCGTTGCGGACGGAATCGAGGGCAGGGCGCCCATGGCGGATGCCGCCGCCCTCGATCCGCTCAGGTTCGCCTGATCAGTCTTCCGGCGGGTTGAAACGCAGGCCGATATTGACCCGCGAGCCCTCGGCCGCACCATTGACGGTTCGCGGATTGACCCGGAAATGACGCGACAGACCCTGGGCCGCCCGACCGAAGCCGTAGCCTCCCGGGGTCTCCCGCGTGACATTGCAGTCGGTTACGGCGCCCGTCGGCAGCACCAGGCAGTTCAGCGAGGCCGAACCCGCAACGCCTGCGGCGATCGCCCGTTCGGGATAGGCTCGCCCCATCTGGTCGGCCGTGGGCTGGCGCGACCAGCTGGGATTGCGGATGACGGCCGGCGGCTCAGGGCGGACGGTCTCGACCGGCGTGGCGTCGGGGACCGGATCAGGGATCACCGTCGACGTGGTGATGGTGGTGCTTTCGGTGACGGTTTCGCCCTGGGTCACGGCCACGGTCTCGACACCAGGCGCGGGCGCGCTCGTCGAGTTGACCCGGGTGTTGGGCGGCGCGGGAAGGGGTTTGGGCTCGGGCTCGGGCTTGCGCAACCGCTCAAATGTGACCTCGATCGGGGCAGGCTGGGTCGGGGTCGTGATCAACGGCATCTCGAACCGCTGATAGTACATCACCGCCCCTAGGCCGACGTGGGCCGCGCCGACGATGCCGAGGGCGACCCAGGTGGCTTTCGAGAATCGGGGCGTCTTGCGTTCGTTGTAGTCGAGGGGCCTCACCAGTCCGGGGCCGCCCGCTGTCTTGATCATCATGGCCGTCTCATCCCTGTCTATCGCCGTCCCCACAGCGTCCCACGGCCAAGTTGAGCGCTGACCTCACGGCAAGTTTGGGGCGAGCCTCGCCTTGAAAGGGCCACCGTGGCGGCGCGGGCGTCCGAAGGTTAAGAGGCTGTGGACGCGCGGGCGGCTGTTAGGGTTTGATTAACCACAAACCCCCAGCGTCATGACTCATGAATGTCGGAGCGATTCCATCCGCTGGCGGGGTTGAGGCAGCCATTCGGCGCGCCTCGAACGTCACGGGCGTGGACGCCGATTTCCTCGTTCGGACGGCGCGTCGCGAAAGCGCGATGAACCCGTCGGCGCGGGCCCGGACCTCGTCGGCAGCGGGCCTTTTCCAGTTCATTGAACAGACCTGGCTCGGGACCGTGAAGGCTCATGGAGCCAAGCACGGCTACGGTCAGTACGCCGACCTGATCTACCGTGGCGGGGACGGGCGGTGGCGGGTCGAAGGTTCTGCCCGCAACATCGTGCTGGACCTGCGATTCGACCCGCAGGCAGCCTCGACCATGGCGGCCGAGCTGACCGCCTCGAACGCCGCCTATCTGAGGGGCCGCTCAGGACGCGAGCCGGGGGCCGGCGATCTGTACGCCGCGCATTTCCTGGGACCTGCCGGCGCTGCCCAGTTGATGGACGCCATGGATCGCCGTCCGGGCGCCAGCGCGGTTGCACTTTTCCCTGAGGCGGCTGCGGCCAACCGGTCGATCTTCTATCGGGATGGTCGACCGGCGACGGTGGCCGAGGTGCATGCCAATCTTCAACGCGGAGCCGGTGACGGAGCGCCTGCCTCGGCGTCGGGTTCTGTGCCAGGCGCGCCGGACCTGACGGAGCGCGACCGGATGCTGGCAGCGCGGCTCGACCGGCTGAAGCAGGATCAGAGCCTGCTGGCCCTGCTGATGGGGCAGGACGGCGACAGCAAGAGCGGCTTCGGCGGCGCTTTCGCTCCCGAAGCGAGCAAGAGCGTCTGATCGCGAATCCGGCGATGGTGAACCGCCCGTTAAGGATGGTGGGCTGATGCTGACCGGCAAAGCCTGGACCTGCCCATGACCGCCTACCGAGCCCGCCTTACCGAGATCGACATCCGCCGCCTGATCAAGGCGACCGACGAGGACGAACGGGCGGCTGCGGCCCACAAGCTGTGCCGCAGCATGGACAAGGCCCCGCTTGAGGACGAGGACCGGGAGGCCGCGCAGAAAATTCTGCGCATGCTGGCCCAGGACGCCGCCGAACTGGTCCGCCGCGCCATGGCTGTGACGTTGAAATCGTCGGATCTGATTCCCCGCGATGTCGCCCGAAAGCTGGCCGCCGATGTCGACAGCGTCGCCTTGCCGATGATCAACTTCTCGCCGGCCTTCACCGACGAAGACCTGATCGAGATCGTCCAGGCCGGATCGCCCCTGCGTCAGGTGGCGGTGGCGGGTCGGCCTGACGTCGGCCGTGACGTGGCCACGGCCCTGGCCGAGGTGGGTTGTGAACAGGCGGTGCGTGTCCTCGCCGCCAATGACAACGCCGATGTCGCCGAGGCCGCGCTGGGCCGCTGCATCGACCGTTTCGGAACCTCTCCCGAGATCGTGGCGGCGCTCGCCTACCGTCAGGTGCTGCCGTTGTCCGTGACGGAGCGGCTGGTTGAGCTGGCCTCCGAAGCCGTCCGCGAGCATCTGGTGACCCGCCATGCGGTGGCCCCGGAGACGGCGATCCGCCTCGCCGCCTTCGCCCGCGAGCGCGCCACGGTCGATCTGGTCGATCAGGCTTCAAGCCAGGCTGACCTGCCGCAGTTCGTGGCCAAGCTGAACGCGCGGCGGGTTCTGACCGCGTCGCTGTTGCTGAGAGCCCTGGCGAGAGGGCAGATGGCCCTGTTCGAACACGGCATAGCCGAGTTGGCGGGAACCCCGCACGCGCGGGCGTGGCTGATGATCCACGACGCCGGGCCCTTGGGGTTGAAGGCCATCTATGATCGCGCGGGCCTGCCGCCGCGCCTATTCCAGGCCTATCGCGCCGGGGTCGACACCTGGCGCACATTACAGGCCGAGGGCGCGGATACGTCCGGGGACGCCTTCCGCCAGCAGATGCTGGAACGCTTCCTCACCCAGCGCCCGAATGCGCCGCGCGAGGATCTGGCCTATCTGATGGAGCGGCTGGATCACGATCCGCTGCCGGCCAGGGCCCAGGTCAACGTCGCCGCCTGACAGCAAAACGCCCGCCGGAGGCGGGCGTCAGCGTTTGCGGAATAAGACGGCAGGCTCAGGTCAGGTGGTCTGCCACCCGCGCTTCCAGTGTTTCGGCCAGAATCTTGCCGACGGGATGATCGTCAGTCTGGATTTCATCGCGGACGACGGCCTTGATGGCGTCGATATGAGCGTCCAGCAGCACGATCGGCGCCGCCATGCGCTTGGCGGGGTCGTCCATCATCTTGCAAAGCGAGCCCGCAAGGCGGGTCACCAGCGGATACTGGTAGGTGGTGCCGAGGCCCTTCAGGTCGTGGGCGCGGAAATAGAGGGCTTCGGCCGTCGCGGAGTTATAGCCCGAGGTGCGGATATCCGCCTGGGCCTTGTCCAGCTTGACGATCTCGTCCTGCAGCCATTGACCGAACTGCGACGACATCGCCTGCAGGGCCTGCTCGGCCTTGGCGATGGCGTTGGCATCGATGCCGCCAAAGCCTCCGCCGACCTTCATGCGAAGGGTGTTGGGCGGGCGAATGACCTGGGCCGGGTTGCTCACGGCTGACTCCTGCGAACGGACTGGAGCAACCCTGACACTCACGTCATTAAAAAGCGGTGCATGTTCGTCAGGACGCAAACTGCTCCGCGAGGACCCGCTCCTCGAACGATCGGCCGGCGTCAAAGAGCATGGTCAGGGCGATGTCGCGCCGCTCACGGACTTCAACGCGGGCGACCCGCCGGATTTCGAGATCGTCAGCGGTGGCGCTGACCGGCCGCTTGTCGGGTTCCAGGACCTCGAAACACACCTTCGACTGGTGCGGCAGCAGGGCGCCGCGCCAGCGCCGCGGGCGGAAGGCGCTGATAGGCGTCAGCGCCAGAACGCGGGAGTCCAGCGGAATGATCGGGCCGTGCGCCGAGAGATTGTAGGCGGTCGATCCAGCGGCGGTCGCGAGCATACAGCCGTCGCAGGACAGCTCCTCCAATCGGACGCGGCCGTCGACCGTAATGCGCAGTTTGGCGCTCTGGCGCGTCTGGCGCAGCAGGGAGACCTCATTGATGGCCAGGCCGCTGTGGGCCTGACCCGCCTCGGTCCAGGCGTCCATCTGCAGGGGATGGATCACCGCGCGACCGGCGCCGGCCAGCCGCTCCAGCAGGCCCTCTTCCTCGAAATCGTTCATCAGGAAGCCGACCGAGCCGCGGTTCATGCCGAACACCGGGGTTCGCTTGTCCATGACCGTGTGCAGTGTTTCCAGCATGAAGCCGTCGCCACCGAGCGCGACAATGACCTGGGCCTCATCGGGCGGGAATGACCCGTAACGCGCCGACAGTCGATCACGCGCCGCCTGGGCCTCGGGTCGGTCCGAGGCGGCGAAGGCGATGCGGAGGGGGGGCGGCTCGGGTTCAGTCACGAATACACGCAAGCCGAGCCCGGCGGGGAAGTCAAACGGCGGCTTGCAGTTCGCTCGTGTCGCCGCCGATCAGAACCTTGAACGCGCGCGCCGCAGAGCTCTGCGACAGGGCGCCTCGAAGCCAGACCGGCTCGCCCCGGTCGCCCGGCAGGGAGTGATTCAGCTTTCGCAACTCGACCAGCAGCGTCGGGAAGACCGCTCTGTCGATCCCGACCGCAGCACAGGCGTAGTACAGCGCTTCGGGCGTCGGCGCCGACAGGGCCGCGCGCACCTGGCCGACGGAGAAGCCGCCCAGCGCCGACAGGCCGTGGGCGAACAGGCTCAGTCGCTTTTCACGGACGGCGCGGATCAGCAGCCCGGCGCGCAGCTGGCCGGCGGACTGTAGCTTGTCGATCAGACGCCGCTCCATCTCATCCCGGTCGCCCTGGTCCACAGGGTCCGGTTCAGGGCCTGTGGGGCGCATGACGCCGTCGACCGCGTCATGGACCGCGGCGCCCAGCGCCTGCTCGTCGACAGAGAAGCGGGCGGCGATGGACTGGCGCAATGCGGTGCCGACCCACTGGTACAGCTGTTCGGCCAGGGCCTCGGTCAGCAGCGGATGCCGGGTGAGGGGGCCGCGCAGGGCGGCGATGCGACGGGAATGCTCGACCAGCCGCCGCACGCCCTCTGCGCTGATTTCTGCCGTACGGTTGGTGGTGAGGGCCATGAGCACGGCGGGCTCGGCCTGATCGATCACCGCGTCCGCGACGCGACCGCTGATCCGTGGGCGGCGCGCCACGGCTATCTGGTGTTCCAGCGACGCTTCGATCAGCACACGCAACAGGTCTTCGTCCTGCAGAATAGGGCTGGACTCGAGGATAGGACGGGCGATCTCGATCTCGTCCAGCGCCAGGACGTTCACCAGCGCAGCGGGCGCCCATTCGGCGTGCGCGAGTTTTTCTGACAGCACCTTGCGCACCTCGCGCTCGGCCTGGCGGGCGAGGGTCAGGAATATTTCGCTGAGGACCGGAGACAACTCCCCGGCTGGCGGACAGGCATCGCACAGGGCGACGACGCCCAGAAGCAGGCGCTCACGCGCTTCCGTGCTTCGGTTGTGGGCCAGCGCCAACAGGTCGCTGGGCCGCGGCGCGGCGCCGGCGGAGCGGCTGGCAGGCACGAGTTGGACGAGGACCACTGGCGTCTCCGGCGCGCCGACGAGGGGTCAGCTTGACCAAGGCTAGGCCGGGGCCACTAAGACGCGGTTAACGGAAGCTGAATCTTGACGTCGGCTTCCGACGGCGCGAGCGTGCGCGGCAAGGTAGAAAAAGGACCGAAACCATGGCCGATGGCGCCGCTGTTTCCCTGAAGTCCAGGGTGTCCGAGGCGGAATGGACCGCACGCGTCGAGCTGGCGGCCCTGTACCGTCTGGTGGCGCTGCACGGATGGGACGACATGATTTTCACCCACATTTCGGCTCGCGTGCCCGGACCGGAGCATCATTTCCTGATCAATCCGTACGGCTGGTATTTCGAGGAGATGACGGCGTCCTGCCTGATCAAGGTCGATCTGGACGGCAACATCGTCCAGGACACCACCAGCTTCATCAATCCGGCCGGTTTCACCATCCATTCGGCGATCCATGGCGCGCGCGAAGACGCCCATTTCGTCATCCATCTGCACACGGTGGCGGGGGTGGGCGTGGCGGCGCAGGCCGAGGGTCTGCTCCCGATCGGTCAGAATGCCTGCCTGCTGCAGCATCAGGTGGCCTACCACGGCTATGAGGGGCTGGCGCTGAACCATGAGGAGCGCGAGCGGCTCGTCGCCGATCTGGGCGACAAGCCGCTGATGTTGTTGCGCAACCACGGCACCCTGGCGGTGGGTCAGACGGCGGCGGCGGCATGGGTCGGGATGTTTTTCCTCGAGCGGGCCTGCGCCCAGCAGGTTGCGGCCCTGTCGGGCGGACGGGCGCATGTGCTGATGGCGCCGGACGCGGCCCAGGCTGAGACGAAGGAGCAGGGCAAGGGCATCGGCTTCATCTCCGCCCTGGCCTGGCCCGGCGCCCTGCGGATGCTGGAGCGGAAATCGCCGGGCTACGACATTTGAGGCTGGCCGGCGCTCCCCTGGTCGCCATGGCCGTGCTGGCGGGCGCCGGACCTGCCTTGGCTGGCCCCTGGACCCAGCCCAGGGGGCAGGGACAATGGATCGTCAAGTACGAGGACATGCGGGCGGATCGCGGGTTTGATCCGGACGGATCGCTCGCCGACCTGCCGGGTGAACGCCGCGACAGGGTCGCCGGGGTTTTCGCCGAGTATGGCGTCACCGACCGGCTGACCGTTCAGTTCAAGGGCGACTGGCAGTCGGGGGAGGACGCCTTTGTCGACTACGAGGGTCGCGGACCGGCCGAGATCGGCGTGACCTGGCAGGTCTGGCGCGACGAGCGCGCGGCGGCCAGCCTGTATGTCGGCTATGCCGACGGCGGAGAGGGGCGCAACGCCGGCTACGCGGTCCCTGGCGCAGGCGACAGCGACTGGGAGGTGCGGGCGTCGGTCGGGCGCTCGTTCGCCGGCCCGTCGTCCGGTGGATTGGGCCGATGGGGCCCGAGCGGTTCGTTCATTGACCTGCAAGCGGCGCGAAGGATGCGGCAGGGGCTGCCGGACGAGACACGCATCGACGCCACCGTCGGCGCACACCTCAATGAGGACTGGATGGTTCTGGCCCAGGCCTTCGGAGGACAAGCCGACGACGGTGGGCCTCGCTGGCTGTCCGTCGAGGCCTCGGTCGTCCGTGACTTCGGCGGCTGGAGCCTGCAGGCGGGTTGGAGGCATGCGGTTGCTGGCCGCGAGACGCCCGAAAGCGGCGGTCCGGTCGTCGCCCTCTGGAGGCGGTTCTGAGCGCGACATTGGAGCGCGCCTCTTGCCGACGGAAACCGGAACAGCATCCGTTACAAGGACTTTAGTTGCGTCGACGGCGACAGCCGCTAAGTCGGCTCGTGCATTCACCAGAGAGCCTCAAGCGTGATCAAACGCCACTTCTTCCTCGTCGCCGCTGCTGTCCTGCTGGGCCTCATGATCGTGGCCGTGGTTCTGCGGATGGCCTTCGCCGGTGATGAGAAGTCCGGCGGCGGACGCGGTGGCCCCGGCGGGGGACGTGGCCAGACGGTCTCCGAGGCGGTCATCGGCGCGCGGTCCTTCACCGACGAAATCCGCGTGCTGGGCGTGGCGCGCGGCCGTCGATCGGTCAACATCACCTCCTCGACCAGCGAACTGATCACCCGGGTCCTGTTCACCGACGGCCAGAGAGTCGCTGCGGGCGCGCCCCTGGTCGAACTTCAGGCGCGTGAAGAGGACGCCGGAATCATAGAGGCGCGGGCCCAGGTCGCGCAGGCCGAGCGCCAGTTTGACCGCTACAAGACCCTGGCCGACCGTGGCATCGCGCCCCGCGTGACCGCCGAGGACGCCGAAACGGCGCTGGCGACCGCCCGGGCTTCGCTGAGCGCGGCCCAGGCCCGACGCGGCGACCGCCTGATCCGGGCGCCTTTCGCGGGCGTGCTCGGGCTCAGCTCCGTGACGGCCGGCACCTTGGTCAATCCGGGCGGGGTCATCACGACGCTCGACGACATTGATGTCGTGCGCGTCGATTTCCCTGTGCCGGAGCGCTACCTCGGTGTCCTGCGCGCGGGCACGCCGATCCGGGCGACCATCGACGCCTATGGCAATGAGGTCTTCGGCGGCCGGATCGCCCTGATCGACACCCGCATCAATGAACAGACCCGCGCCGTCACGGCCCGCGCCGAGATTCCCAACCCGGGCGCCCGCATCCGGCCCGGCATGGCCGTGCGGGTTGCGGTCCAGCAGGGCCAGCGCACCGCGCCCGCCGCGCCGGAAGCCGCGGTCCAGTATGAAGGCGACGGCGCCTTCGTCTATCGCATCGCCCGCGGCGACCGTGGCTCCACTGCTCAACGGGTCGAGGTTGAGACCGGCTCTGTCGAGAGCGGCTTCGTCGAAATCCTGTCCGGCCTGAACGTCGGCGATCGCATCGTCGGCTCAGGTCTGAACCGTATCCAGCCGGGTGCCCCGGTTCGTGTGGCCGGCCAGGGCGGTGGTCAGGCCGCCGGCCTCGGCGGCCATCGCCCGGCTGCGCCCGCTGCCCGGGGCGCCGCCCAATGATGCTGTCCGATCTCGCCGTCCGCCGTCCGGTCTTCGCGGCGGTCGCGGCCATCGTCCTGTGCGTGATCGGCGCGGCGGCCTTCTTCTTCCTCCCCGTCCGCGAACTGCCGGATGTGGACCCGCCGATCGTCTCGGTCAGCACCAGCTATGCGGGGGCGTCGGCTGAAGTCATCGAAAGCCGGATCACCGAGCCGATCGAACAGCAGATCGCCGGCATCCAGGGCGTCGAGCGCATCAACTCTACCAGCCGCGATGGCCGTTCGAACGTCTCGATCGAGTTCTCGCTGGACCGCGACATCGACGACGCCGCCAATGACGTGCGCGACCGCGTTTCGCGCGTCGTCGGTCGCCTGCCGGATCAGGCCCAACCTCCGGAAGTGTCGAAGGCCGACTCCGACAGCCAGCCGATCATGATCCTGTTCCTGCGCTCGACGGCGATGAACAGGCTGGAGCTGACGGACTATGCCGACCGCTATCTGATCGACCGGCTGGCGACGGTGCCGGGCGTGGCGCAGGTGCAGATCTATGGCGAGCAGCGCTATGCGATGCGTATCTGGCTGGACGCCGCGGCGCTGGCAGCCCGGGGTCTGACGGTCACCGATGTCGAATCCGCGCTGACGGCCCAGAACGTTGAACTGCCCGCCGGACAGCTGGAGTCGGGACAGAAGGACTATACCGTCCGTGTCGCCCGCACCTACGCGCGGGCCGAGGACTTCCGACAGCTGCCCATCGGAACCCGCGGCTCGGGCGCCGCCGCGGTCGCACAGACCGGCAGCGCCACCGCCCTGCCCAGCGGCGCGTCAGGCGCTATCCAGGGCCAGTCCGGCTATGTGACGCGGCTGGGCGACATCGCCCGCATCGTGGAAGCCCCGGCGGAAGATCGCCGTCTGTTCCGCGGCAATGGTCTGGACCAGATCGGCCTGGCGGTGACCCGACAGGCCCAGTCGAACGACCTGGCCATCTCGGAAGGCGTTCGGGACATGCTCGAACAGGTGCAATCCAGCCTGCCCGAAGGTACGGAACTGGTGGTCGGGTCCGATAATTCGGTCTTCACCTCGCACGCCATCGACGAGGTCTGGATCACCATCGGCATCTCACTGGCGCTGGTGGCGCTGGTCAATTTCATATTCCTCGGCAGCATGCGTGCGGCGTTCATCCCGTCGATTGTCGCGCCGATCTGTCTGCTTTCCACCTTCATCATCCTCGCGCCGCTGGGCTTTTCGCTGAACCTGCTGACCCTGCTGGCGCTGGTGCTGGCTATCGGCCTCGTGGTCGACGACGCCATCGTCGTGACCGAGAACATCCAGCGTCGTCTGGATCATGGCGAACCGCCGTTGGTGGCGGCCGAGCGCGGAGCCCGTCAGGTGTTCTTCGCCGTCGTGGCGACGACAGTGGTGCTGTTGGCGGTGTTCGCGCCGCTGCTGTTCCTGCCCGGCTATGTCGGCCGGCTGTTCGTGGAACTGGCGGCGGCGATCGCGGCGGCCGTGGCGTTCTCCGCCTTCCTGGCGCTCACGCTTTCTCCGATGATGGCGTCCCGCATTCTGCGTCCTGCAAAGACCGGCGGCTGGGTCGCGCGCAAGGTCGACCGGGCCATGGACGCCTTGCGCAACTCCTACCAGAACTCACTGCAGGCCCTGCTGGGCAAGCGGATCGCCGTCGCCGGCATGGTGGGGCTTATTGTGGCCGTCGCGGCGGGTGCGGGCTTCATGTTCGTCACCCTGCCCAACGAGCTGGTCCCGGCCGAAGACCGTGGCAGGGTGATGCTCCGGGTCCAGGGGCCGGAAGGCGCCGGCTTCGACTACACGCGCAACATCATGATGGGGATCGAGCCGATCCTGGCCGAGTACAAGGCCAGCGGCGAGGCCAGCAGCTATCTGGTCTCTGCTCCCGGCTTCGGCGGCGGCAGCTTCAACTCGGGCAACGGCAGCCTGATCCTGAGCGACTGGTCCGAACGCGACCGATCCGCGGACGAGATCGCCCAGGAACTGAACGGCAAGCTGCGTGGCCAGACCGACGCCCAGGTCAACGCCTCGGTCCCCGGCGCCTTCCAGCGCGGCGGCGGCAACTCCAACTCGATCGAGATGGTCGTGACCGGCTCAGAGTATGAGGACATCTACAATTGGCTGCAGCCCGTGCTGGCTGCGTCATTGGAGAACCCCGGCTTTTCGCGGCCGCGCCTCAACTATGAGCCGAACGCCCCGCGCCTGCTCGTCGAGGTCGATCCCGAGAAGGCGGCGGCCCTGGGTGTGTCGGCCCAGGCCATCGGACGGACGCTGGAGACCATGTTCGGGTCGCGGCGCGCCACCACCTATCTGCGCGGCGGCCAGGAGTATGATGTCATCCTGCAGACCGAACGCGACGATCGCCGCAGCGTGGCCGACCTTGAGGCCCTGTATGTTGCGACCGGCTCGGGACAGCTGGTGCCGCTCTCGGCGGTGGTCACGACCTCGACATCCGGCGATACACCCGACCGGCGGCGACTGGATCGTCAGCGCGCCATCTCGATCTCGGCGGATCTGAATCCCGGCACGACCCTGGTGGACGCGACCGAGTTCATGACGCGCGTCTCGCAGGAGCAGCCGCAGGGGGTCGTGAACACCCAGTGGGGCGGCGCGGCGCGGGATCAACAGGAGGCAGGCGGCGCGGTCGCCGCGGCTTTCGGCCTCGCGCTGTTGCTGGTCTTCCTTGTTCTCGCGGCCCAGTTCGAAAGCTGGATCACGCCGGCGGTCATCATGCTGACCGTACCTCTGGCCGCGGCCGGCGGTCTGTTCGGTCTGGTGATGGCGGGCTCCAGTCTCAACATCTACAGCCAGATCGGCCTGATCATCCTGATCGGGGTGGCGGCCAAGAACGGCATCCTGATTGTCGAGTTCGCCAACCAGCTACGCGATCAGGGCCGGTCCATCCAGGAGGCGATCATCGAGTCGTCTACCCTGCGGCTTCGCCCGATCATCATGACCTCGATCGCCACCGCCTTCGGCGCCTTGCCGTTGGTGCTGTGGCAGGGCGCCGGCGCAGGCAGCCGTCAGACCATCGGTGTGGTGATCTTCTCGGGGGCCATGTTCGCAACCCTGCTGACCCTGTTCGTCGTGCCGGTGATCTACGGCGCTCTGGCGCGCTTCACCAGGTCGCCCGAGTACACAGCCCGCAAGATCGAGGAGTGGGAGGCCCAGGAGGCAACCGCCAACGACGCGGTTCCGGCAGCGGCGGAATAGGCTTCAGGACTGCGGCGTATAGCCCGTCTCGACCTTGAGGAAGGCGATCACGTCGCGGCGATCCGCGGGATCAGGGATGCCGGCGAAGCTCATCTTGTTGCCTTTGAAGAAGGTGCGCGGGCTTTCCAGCCAGTCGTTCAGCCGGTCGCCGTCCCAGATAAAGTCCGCTTCCTTCAACGCGGCTGAATAGTTGAAACCGGGATGGGCTCCCGCCTGACGCCCGAACACGCCGTACAGATTGGGTCCGGTCATGTTGGAGCCGCCCTCGGTAATGGTGTGGCATGAGCGGCAGCGGGCGAAGGCCCGACGACCGTTATCCAGATCCGCTGCGTTGTACGGCGCAGGCATGGCGGCCAACAGCGCCGCCTTTTCCGCATCCGTCGGAGCTGGCCGGGCCGGCGCGGTGGGCGCACCCGTCTGAGCCGGACCACGTTCCTGGCCGCAGCCGGAAAGTGCAAGAGCAGCGAGGGCGATCAGGGCAGGGCGGTTCATCTACGGTCTCCGGTCGTCTGCGTCTGTGATAGCCGAACCGTGACGGCGGACAACTGGCTGCGGCGAGATGGCGGGCTGGACGAAGCCGAGTCGCACCTGATAATCAGTGTCAACAGGCGCCAGGCGCGCGCCGTTGGTTCACGAGCGTGATGCCCGATACCCTGAAACTCAGCCAGGCCCGCAAGGGCGACCGTGGCGTTATCGTCCGTGTGGGCGATCATGCCCGGACTGACGAGCACGCGCTTGAGCTGGAGCGTCGGCTGCTGGAACTGGGCTTCGTCGAAGGCGCTCAGGTCGAACTGCTCCACGAGGGTCTGTTCGGTCGCGATCCCATCGCCATGAAGATCGACGACATGCGGGTCGCATTGCGCCGGCATGAAGCCGCCAGCCTGACGGTGCGATTCGAAACGGCCGCCGCGGCCGAAGTTGAGTCCATGTCGGAACAGGTCCCCGCCTGATGGACATGGCGGTAAGGAGCGCGCGGGTCGCGCTCGTCGGAAATCCGAACAGCGGCAAGACCGCCCTGTTCAACGCCCTGACCGGCGCCCACCAGAAGGTCGCCAACTATGCAGGCGTGACGGTGGAGCGGAAGGAAGGCGTGATCCGCTCGGCGACCGGCCGTCCGATGTCGGTTCTGGATCTGCCGGGCACCTATTCCCTGCGCGCTCGCAGCCCCGACGAAGAGGTCACGCGCGACGCGGTGCTGGGCAGGCTGGCCGGCGAGGAATCGCCGGATGTGATCGTCGCCGTCGCCGATGCGACCAACCTGCGCCTGGTGCTGCGGCTGGTCCTGGAACTGAAGGCCGTTGGTCGGCCCATGGTGCTGGCGCTCAACATGTACGACATCGCCCAGCGTCAGGGCCTGCGGATCGATCTGGAGCGGCTGCGTGCCGAACTGGGTCTGCCGGTCGTGCCCACGACGGCGACGCGCAAGCGCGGCATTGAAGACCTGATCACCGCCATCGACGTCGCCGCGGGCGCGTTGTCTCCTTCTGCGGAGAGCGGCTGGTCGGCGCCGGACGCCGACGCCTTGCGCGGCGCGGCCCGCGAGGCCGAGCGGATCATGAAGGCCTGCGTTCGCCCGCCGGAGCGACCCGACACCCTGACCGGCCGGATCGATTCCGTCCTGCTGCATCCGGTCGGCGGACTGCTGATCCTCTGCGCGCTGCTGTTCGTGATGTTCCAGGCCGTGTTCACCTGGGCGACCCCGCTCATGGATGGCATCGAGGCGAGCCTCGGGGCCTTCGGCGGCTGGGTGGCTGCGGTCACGCCTGATGGCATCTGGGAGAGTCTGATCGTCGATGGCCTGATCTCCGGTGTTGGCAGCGTGCTGGTGTTCCTGCCGCAGATCCTGATCCTGTTCCTGTTCATCATCCTCCTTGAGGACTTCGGCTACATGGCCCGGGCGGCCTTCCTGATGGACCGGGTCATGGGTGGGGCAGGCCTGCACGGGCGGGCCTTCATCCCGCTGCTCAGCAGCTTCGCCTGCGCCATTCCCGGCGTGATGGCGGCGCGGGTGATCGACAGCAAGCGGGACCGGTTGACCACCATCATGGTGGCGCCGCTGATGACCTGCTCGGCGCGAATTCCCGTCTACACCCTGATCATCGCCGCCTTCATTCCGCACCAGACGGTCTGGGGTTTCGCCAGCCTGCAGGGGCTGGTGATGTTCGGTCTCTATGCCGCCGGAATCATCAGCGCCCTGGTCGTGTCCTTCGTCATCCGCAAGGTGTTCTGGCGCGGTGCCGTCGAGCCTTTCATGATGGAGCTTCCGGCCTATAAAATGCCCGATCCCCAGAGCGTGGCGTTCAATCTGTGGCTTCGCGCTCGCATCTTCCTGGAACGGGCGGGACGGATCATCCTGCCGCTGATGATCATTGTCTGGGCCCTGGCGACCTTCCCCTATCCGCCCCAGGGCGCGAGCCAGCCGGCCATCGACTACAGTTTCGCCGGCATGATCGGCCACGCGCTGGAGCCCATCTTCGCTCCCATCGGCTTCAACTGGCAGATGGTCATCGCCCTTGTGCCGGGCTTGGCCGCCCGGGAAGTCGCGGTAGCCGCCCTGGGCACAGTCTACGCCGTCGCTAATCCCGAGAGCGCCACCAGCCTGCTGGGCGCGACCCTGGCCGCCCAATGGTCGCTGGCGACCGGGCTGGCCTTCCTGGCCTGGTACGTCTTCGCGCCCCAATGCGTGGCCACGCTGGGCGTTGTGAAGCGCGAGTTGAACTCGTGGAAATGGATGTGGGTGATGGTCATCTACATGTTCGGCCTGGCCTATCTGGCGGCCTGGGTTGTCTACCGACTGGCTGTCGCGCTGGGCGGTGGCTAGGTTTCGGCTGCTCGCTCATCGCGTGACCATGGTTGACAAGAGCGGGGCGTTGAGGCGAATCCCTTGATTGTTCTGGGGGAAATTCATGCTGTCGCCGCTAAGACCCTTGTTGTGTCGACATGAGTTCTATTGGTCCGAGCGGCATCAGTCCGATCTCTGCCGGCGCTGTGGCAAGACCCGTGTTGCGTCTGAACCGGCGTCCGCGGAAGCGATGCCGGCTGCGGGCGTGCGGAATGTAGAGGTTCCGTTCCTGATCGACGATCAGGACGTTGCCGGTCCGCTGAACAGCGCCTTCTTCGATATTCCGGCCTCGGACGGGTCGATGCCCGAACCCAAGGTCCCTGTGCGCCGTACGCCGAGCGCGAAGGCCTTGAAGGCGCAGGCGTTGGAACGGCGCGAGAACCTCCTCGCCCTGCTGGATCGCATTGCGGAGGGTGGGCAGCCCAGCCGCAAGGATTCACTCGATGTGATCCTCGCCGTCATCGAAGACGCCCATTCAGCCGATCCGGTCTTGTTCGGGCAGGAGGCGGCCGGTCATTTCGCCCGGCTGCATGATGCGCGGAGCGGACTGATCTTCTGACGGGCGAGATGGTGCCGGCTGCAGGAATCGAACCCGCGACATCCAGTTTACAAAACTGGCGCTCTACCAACTGAGCTAAGCCGGCCGCCGTCTTGACGGGCGGCCCTTATGCTGGCGCATGGCGGACGACGTCAAGACGGGGCCGCCATGCCAATCTCCTTCGCTCACGTCGCATCGGCCGCCCTGCTGGTCGCGTCCAATTTCTTCTGAGACCCTGATCGTGTTCGCCGTCTTCCCGGTCACGTTCCCGGGGGCGAAGCCGACGATGCGTCATGCCGTCGGCTTCGCCCTGATCAGCGCCGGGGCGTGGTTCGTATTCCACGGACCTCTCTAGGTCGACTGGTCGGCCAACAAGGCGAGCAGGGCGAAACTGGCCAGCCAGTGCTCGCCCATATAGTCGCCGGTGACATGGGGCAGGGCGGCGTCGAGATGGTCTTCCGCAGCCTGGAGGGCGATCGGGCGTCGCGGGTCGTCCGAGGCCAGCGCTGAAGCGATTTCCCGCCAGCACCAGGCCCGGCTCAGGTTCAGTCCGTCGAGGTGGGCGATCTTGCCGTCGGAGCGATCGCTGACGCTGGCAGGCTGGAAGAGCGTCGTGGGCTCCCGCCGGTCCAGTCGGGGCAGGAACGCATCGAACCATGCGGCGAAGGCGTCCGGGGTCAACACCCGTCGCATCAATGCCGCCTCCATGAGGGCCGGCGACAGGAACTCGTCCTGCGACGGCTCCCACGCCTGACAGTCGCGGTCGCCTGAATGCCAAAGGAGGGCACGGTTGCGACAAAGCTCAGCCACGGCGTCGTCGCGAACACTCTCGGCGTAGTCGAGCGTCAGTCTCAGGGCGAAGGCGGTGTTGTAGTGGGTCCCGACCCGGACCGGGTAGTCCGCCAAAGGGAGGAAGTCCGTGAACCGCCTGGCGAACGCGCCTGCCAGCGGACGCAGGATGGCCGCGCGGTCGCCTCCATCCCGTTCAACCTCGGCGGCGAGCATCAGCAGCCAGGCCCAGCCGTAGGGTCGTTCGAAACCCCGGCTTCCCGGTCGATCGAGATAGGCGGTTTCGACGGCGACGTTCTCCGGTGTGAAAATTTCGTCCGCGAGGGATCTGATCCGCGTTGCCTCGGGCATGTCCGGATAGAGCCGCAGGAGGGTGAACAGGGTCCACCAGCCGTGTACGCACGAATGCCAGTCGAAGCTGCCGAAGAAGATCGGGTGCAGGGCGCGCGGGCCCAGTACATCTTCCGGCCCCGCCAGGACGTGGTCCATCTTGTTCGGATATTCGCGCGTCACATGGCCGAGGGCGGCGGCGGCGAAGCGGGAGGCGGTGGCGGCGGAGAGACCATGCGTCATCGTCAGAACCGGAAGGCCAGGAAATACATCAGGGCGATGTTGACCCCTAGCATGATCAGGGCGGTCGGGATCTGGGCGCGGATGACGCCGTTCAGGGCCGCATTGCGATCCGGCAGTTCCAGCAGATTGGCCGGCACAACGTTGAAATTAGCCGCCATCGGGGTCATCAGCGTGCCGCAGAAGCCGGCCAGCATGCCGATGGCGCAGACGATGGCCGGATCGCCCCCGAACTGCCCCACTACAAACGGTAGGCCGATCGCCGCGGTCATCACCGGGAAGGCGGCGAAGGCATTGCCCATGATGATGGTGAACAGGGCCATGCCGAGGCAGTAGGCCGCCACCGCCAGCAAGGGAGAGCTCATCGGCACCGCCTGGGTGACCAGTTCCCCGACCACGCCGCCCACATCGGCGGCCAGGAAGACCGCGCCGAGCGAGGCCAGCATCTGCGGCAGCAGGGCCGCCCAGCCGATGGAGTCCATCAGCCGCCGCCCTTCCTGCACCGGCGCCATCACGGAAGGACGCAGCCAGGCCATGGCGGCGATGAGGGCGAGGATACAGCCCAGGCCGAGCGCGATCAGAGTCGTCTGGGTCGAGGAGATCAGCCATTCACCGATGCTGGTGTGTTTCGCCGCGAGGGTGCCGCCGACCGCGATCAGAGGCACGATCAGGGCGGGGATGAACAGGGCGTTCCGCCGTCGGGTCGCACTCTCGCGCCGCTCCTCGGGCGAAGTCGTCGCCGGGCGACCGACCCCCAGCGCCTTCAGACCGCCGACGGCTACGAGCGCAAGGACGAGTACGCCGTTGCCGAGGCCACCCAGCCATGACCCGAACAGCATGGAGGACGCGATCAGCCCCCAGAAGATCGCGCTGCGGATGCGGGTCGGATGCTCGGGGTCGCGCAGCGTCAGGACGGCGAAGGCCAGGAACATCAGGCCGACGAGGATGTAGGCGTGCTCAAGCGTGATCATTGGCCCGTCTCCGCGTCCCGGGCGGCGAGGTCGCGGCGTATCTCGTGGTCGAACAGCAGCAGCCGGGCGCCATGGACCGCGAACGCTGCGATGGCGGTGGGAATGGCCCAGACCGACAGCTGGAGCGGCTCGACGATGATCCCTGCCTGTTCAAGGAAGCCGACCATCAGCACGATCGATCCGATCGCGATGAAGATGTCCTCGCCGAAGAACAGGCCGATGTTGTCCGTGGCGGCCGACATGCCGCGGATGCGGAACCGGACCTTGTCGGGCAAATCGCCGCCCGCCTGGACCTCGGCCGCGCCCTCGGCCATGGGCGCGACCAGCGGCCGGACCATCTGCGGATGGCCGCCGAGGGAGGTCAGGCCGAGCGCCGAGGTGGCCTGACGGACGAACAGATAGCTCAGCAGCAGGCGACCGGCCGTCGCCGCCTTGACCTGGGCGATCAGCATCCGCGCCCGCTCCTGCAGGCCCGCCCGCTCCAGCAGCCCGATCACCGGAAGGATCAGCCAGGTGATGTGGAAATAGCGGTTGTCGTTAAAGGCGTCGCCGAAGGCCGCCAGCGTATCCACGCCCGCCTTTGCCAGAGCCCGGATATCAACGCCGGGCGCCACCGCCGCCGTAATTCCCGTGACGATGGCGGCGATCAGTATGACCAGCAGCGGATTGATCCGGGCCACGAAGCCCGCGACCACGACCGCTATTCCCAGAAGCACCAGCATTGGAATCTCCCCCTCGGTCGATGGTTGCGCCGAACGGGCGGCTCAGGAAGCCCTTTTCGCGCCGAAGCCGCCGCCGCCCGGTGTTTCGATGACGAAGACATCGCCCGCCGCCATCCCGACCTCGGCCGTTGCCCCCAATCGTTCGATCGAGCCGTCTGTCCGCTCGACCCGGTTCACCCCGACTGCGCCGGGCTTGCCTCCGCCCGCCCCGAACGGCGCTGTGCGGCGGTGGTTTGAGAGGATGGCGGCAGTCAGCGGCTCGAGGAACCGCACCCGCCGGATCGCGCCGTCGCCGCCGCGATTGGCGCCGTCGCCGCCCGACCCGCGGCGGATGGAGAATTCCTCAAGCAGGACAGGGAAGCGCGTTTCGAGCACCTCGGGGTCGGTCAGGCGGCTATTGGTCATATGGGTCTGGACGGCGGATGCGCCGTCGAAGCCCGGCCCCGCGCCGGATCCGCCGGCAATGGTCTCGTAGTACTGGCGGGCGTCGTCGCCGAAGGTGAAATTGTTCATCGTGCCCTGGCTGGCGGCCAGCACGCCGAGGGCGCCGTACAGGCAATCGACCACCGCCTGACTGGTCTCGACGTTGCCGGCGACGACGGCGGCCGGATAGCGGGGATTGAGCATCGATCCCTCCGGCACGATCAGCCGGATCGGCTTCAGGCATCCCTCGTTCAGGGGGATGGTCTCGTCCACCAGGGTGCGGAAGACGTACAGGGTCGCCGCTCGCGCGATCGACAGCGGGGCGTTGAAATTATTGGGCAGTTGATCGCTCGTGCCGGTGAAGTCGACCACGGCGCTGCGGGCCTCGGCGTCTACGTCAATCCGCACCCGGATGACGGCGCCGTCGTCCATCTCCAGCGCGAACGACCCCGGCTTGAGCGCGGCAATGGCCCGGCGGACGGCCTCTTCGGCATTGTCCTGAACGTGACCCATATAGGCGGCGACCACGGGACGTCCGAACTCGGCGACCATCCGCGTCAGCTCCTCGCCGCCACGCGCGCAGGAGGCGACCTGGGCCTTCAGGTCGGCCATGTTCTGATCGACATTGCGTGATGGGTAGCGGCCCGAGGTGAACAGGGCGCGGGTCTCGGCGTCCCTGAGCCGTCCGGCGTCGATCAGCAGGAAGTCGTCGATCAGCACCCCTTCCTCCTCGACCGTCCGCGACGAGGGCGGCATGGAGCCGGGGGTGATCCCGCCGACATCGGCGTGATGGCCGCGCGCCGCGACGAAGAAGGCCGGCGCTTCGTCCGTGTCGAGGAACACCGGCATGATGACGGTGATGTCGGGCAGATGGGTGCCGCCATTGTAGGGCGCGTTGAGCATATAGGCGTCGCCACGCTTCATGCCGCGTCCGTCCTTGCCGCCGCCGCGCGAGGCGATCACGGTCCGGATGCTCTCACCCATAGAGCCGAGGTGGACGGGGATATGCGGCGCATTGGCGATCAGGGCGCCGGTGGCGTCGAAGATGGCGCAGGAGAAGTCCAGCCGCTCCTTGATGTTGACCGAATAAGCCGTGGCTCGCAGCGCCTCGCCCATCTGTTCGGCGCAGGCCATGAAGCGGCTGTTGAACACTTCCAGCATGATCGGATCGACGTCCGTGCCGATGGCTGTGCGAGCGGGCAGGGGGATGGTGCGTTCGAGGATCATGTTGAGGGCGGCGTCGGCCGAGGCGCGCCAACCCGGCTCGACCACGGTGGTGCCGGTGTCCTCGAGGATGATTGCGGGGCCGTCGACTGCGGCCCCGGGTCCAAAGTCGGCTCGGCGATAGACGGGCGCATCATGGCCGTCGCCTGCCATCCGCACCGGAACGCGCTCGACGACAGACGGGGCCTGATCCGATGCGCCACCCACGACCCTCGACGGGGCCTGATCCGATTCGGCGACCGCCTCGGCCTCCAGGGCCTCCACCATCAGGGCCTTGTCCTCGGCGAAGAAGCCGAACCGCAGCCGGTGCAGGGCTTCGAACGCCGCGCGCATTTCGCTGGCCGGGCCGAAGGGAACGACCAGCGGCGTGTCTGACCCGGCGAATTTGATCTCGGCCCGTACCAGCGTGGTGATCGCTTCATCGGCGAAGCCCTGGGCCATCAGGTCGCCGCGCGCCTGACGACCGAGGGCGTCGACGCGTTCGGCCAGGGCGGCGTCGCCGGCAGCCTTCAGCGGCGCAGCCACGGTCCCCTGACGGATGGCGCGGACCTCGGCCAGCCCCATCCCGTATGCCGACAGCACACCGGCGAAGGGATGCAGCATGACCCGCGTCATGCCGAGGGCGTCGGCGACCAGACAGGCGTGCTGGCCGCCCGCGCCGCCGAAGCAGTTGAGGACATAGCGGGTGACGTCATAGCCGCGCTGGATCGAGACCGACTTGATCGCCTCGGCCATGTTCTGGACGGCGATGGTGATGAAACCTTCGGCGAGGGTCTCCGGCGTCGCCGTCCGGCCCGTCGCGCGGGTGACCTCGGCAGCAAGTGTCGCGAATTTTGCGGCCACGGCTTCCGCGTCCAGCGGCTGGTCGCCGTTTGGTCCGAACACCGCCGGGAACTGGTCGGGCCGCAGCTTGCCCAGCATGACGTTGCAGTCGGTGACCGTCAGCGGCCCGCCGCGGCGATAGGCGGCCGGGCCCGGCACGGCGCCGGCGGACTCCGGGCCGACCCTGAGCCGCGATCCGTCAAAGCGGCAGATCGAACCCCCGCCGGCCGCCACAGTGTGGATGCCCAGCATTGGCGCACGCAAACGCACCCCTGCCACCACGGCGTCCGAGGTCCGCTCATAGTCGCCGGCGAAGTGGGAGACATCGGTCGAGGTGCCCCCCATGTCGAAACCGATGACCCGGTCGAAGCCCGCCGCCCGCGCGGTCTCGGCCATGCCGACGACTCCGCCGGCCGGGCCTGACAGGATGGCGTCCTTACCGCGGAACGCCTCGGCGGCCGTCAGCCCGCCGCTCGACTGCATGAACAACAGGGGCGTCGAGGGGCCGAGATCGGCGCCGACCCGATCCACATAGGCTCTCAGGATCGGCGACAGATAGGCGTCCGCCACCGTGGTGTCGCCGCGTCCGATCAGCTTGATCAGCGCCCCGACTTCGTGGCTGACCGAAATCTGCTCGAAGCCGATCTCGCGGGCGATGGCCGCCAGCCGCCGCTCGTGGTCGGTGAAGCGCCAGCCGTGCACCAGAATGATGGCGACGGCGCGGAAGCCGGCCGCGCGCGCCGCCATCAGGTCCTTCCGAGCCCGGCCCTCGTCCACGGGCCGATCGAGACCGCCGTCGGCCCGCACCCGTTCATCGATCTCGATGACCCGGTCACAGAGCTGGTCGTTCAGGACGATGTGGCGGGCGAACAGCTCGGGCCGGCTCTGCCAACCGATGCGCAGGGCGTCGCCGAAGCCCCGGGTGATGGCCAGCACCACGGGCTCGCCCTTGCGCTCCAGCAGGGCGTTGGTGGCCACCGTGGTGCCCATCCGCACCTCGGCGACGAGGCCGGCGGGAAGGGGGCCGTGCTCGACCCCGAGGACGCGTCGCATGCCCTCGACCGCCGCGTCAGCATACTGTTCGGGATTGTCCGACAGCAGTTTGCGGGTCTGAAGCGACCCGTCCGGCGCGCGGGCCACGATGTCGGTAAAGGTGCCGCCCCGGTCGATCCAGAAGCGCCAGCCCGTCGCCGGCCCGGTGTGCGCTGCGCTCATGATCGGCTCCGACTCGGTCATTCGGTGAGCTTATCGCAGACTTTGCGGCTCAGGTTCGCCCGCAGGCCTGTCGCAACATCGATCCGGTTGCTAGATCGACGGGACCAGACCGAGGACGCGCCATGACCGAGACGATCGAACTGTGCCACTGGATCAACGGCGAGAAGATCCCGGCCGATTGTCCGGGTGAGAGTCTCAACCCTTCGGACACCCGCGAGGTCGTCGCCCGCACACCCGACGGCGGCGAGGCCGAGGTCAATGCGGCGGTCGCGGCGGCCAAGGAAGCCTTCACGGGCTGGTCGGAAGCGTCTCCGGAAGTCCGGTCCGACGTGCTCGACCGCGCGGGAACCCTGGTCATGGAGCGGCGCGAGGCGCTGGGCCGGCTGCTGTCGCGCGAGGAGGGCAAGACCCTGGCCGAGGGGATCGGCGAGACGGTTCGGGCCGGCCGGGTGCTGAAATATTTCGCGGGCGAGGCCCTGCGCGTCCACGGCCAGAACCTCGCCTCGGTCCGGCCGGGCGTGGAGATCCAGACCTATCGTCAGGCGGTCGGCGTCTATGGCCTGATCACGCCGTGGAATTTCCCCATCGCTATCCCGGCGTGGAAGGCGGCGCCGGCGCTGGCCTTCGGCAATACGGTGGTGATGAAGCCTGCCGGACCGACCCCGGCGACGGCCGAGGCGCTGGTTGCCATCCTGCATGAGGCCGGGCTGCCCAAGGGCGTGCTCAACATGGTCATCGGGCGCGGCCGGGTCGGGCAGGCCCTGGTGGATCACCCCGACGTCGACGGCCTGAGCTTCACCGGCTCGCAGGGCGTCGGCGCGGGCGTGGCGGCGGGCGCTGTCAAGCGGCAGGCCCGGGTTCAGCTGGAGATGGGCGGCAAGAATCCGCTGATCGTGCTCGATGACGCCGATCTGGACCGCGCGGTGCAGATCGCGCTGGACGGCTCCTTCTTCGCCACCGGCCAGCGCTGCACGGCCTCCAGCCGGCTGATCGTGCAGGACGGCATCCACGACCGCTTCGTCGCGGCCCTCGCCGAGCGGGTGGCGGCCCTGCGCGTCGGCGATGCGCTCGACCCCCAGACCCAGATGGGTCCGGCCGTGTCCGAGGACCAGATGGAGACCTCCTACCGCTACATCGAGGTGGCGCGCGGCGAGGGCGGCCGGGTGGTCACCGGCGGCGCGCGGCTACAGCTGGAAAAGCCGGGCTGGTACGTTCAGCCGACCCTGATCGCCGACACCGAGGCGGGCATGCGGATCAACAATGAGGAGATCTTCGGCCCGGTCGCCTCGACCATCCGCGTCAAGGACTATGAGCAGGCGCTGGAGATCGCCAACGGCGTCGAGTTCGGCCTCTCCGCCGGCATCGTGACCAGCTCGCTGAAGCACGCCCGCGACTTCCAGCGGCGGGCGAAGGCGGGGATGACCATGGTCAATCTGCCGACGGCGGGCGTCGACTACCATGTCCCGTTCGGCGGCTCGAAATCTTCCAGCTATGGCGCGCGGGAGCAGGGATTCGCGGCGGTGGAATTCTTTACCCAGACCAAGACCAGCTACTCCGCCGGCTGAGGCGGGGCCGACCGGGTCGCGGCCTCTGCAGCACGGCCCGCCGGACCGGAGAATCATCTCGCTTGTCAGGATCGGATAACGGCGACATCCTTTGCGGTATCCGATGCTCAAGCGATCCGACGGGGGGAACCATGGACGCCACACTGCATCTTCCGGCCGTAAGGCCGGTCAGCCTCGCGGCCCCTTTCGGCTGGCTGGCCGCGGGCTGGCGTGACCTGATGAGGGCCCCGGGCCCGCTCCTTCTGTACGGGTTGGCCATAGCGCTCGCCAGCTTCACGCTCTGCTACGGTGTCTATTCGACCAACGGGGCCTTCTGGGTGCTGGTGCTGACGGCCGGCTTTGTCATGATCGCCCCGATCCTCGCCATGGGGCCGTATGAGGCGGGTCGACTGATCGACCAGGGCAAGCGACCGCGTCTGGGGCAAATCCTGTTCGTGCGCTCGGCATTCCGGCAGGACGTCGCCTATCTCAGCCTGCTTCTGGTGATGCTCTATTTCCTGTGGAGCCGGATCGCGCAGATCGTCTACGGCCTGTCGACCTACCAGATTCACCGGGATGTCGACGCCCTGGCGGCTTTCGCCATCGGCACTGACGAGGGCCGGGCCATGCTGATGACGGGAACGCTGATCGGCGGCGTGCTCGCCTTCGTCGCCTATGCGCTTGTCGTGGTTTCCGCGCCCATGCTGCTCAGCTCCAGCACCAATGTGTTTGCGGCGGTGGCGACCAGCGTGCGCGCCGTCAATGCGAACTTCTTTCCGTTGTTGCTCTGGGCGGTGATCATCACGGCCTTGCTGTTGATTTCGGCGGCGACCGGGTTCCTCGCCCTCGTCGTCGTCTTCCCCTGGCTCGGCCTTGCCAGCTGGCGCGCCTATCGCAGTCTGGTTGCCGACGGCGGCTGACCGGCGACTCATAACGAGGGCGGTGGCGGAGAGGGTGGGATTCGAACCCACGGTGCCCGCAAAGGCACGCCGCATTTCGAGTGCGGTACATTCGACCACTCTGCCACCTCTCCGCGGGGCCGTAGGACGCTTGGTCGAGCGAGCGGCTTCTCTAATGGGGACCGGGCCGCGCCGCAAGCGGGCCGTTGAGAAATCGATTCAACGTTGCGCAGGCAGGGGCAGGCCGAGGGCCTCGCCCGTGGTCAGATCGCCGTCGATGACGCGGAACAGCTCGGCCGGCCGGCCGCCGGTGGCGGCTGACAGGCGGCCTGTGGGCTGGACCAGGCCGGTCCGTTCGACTCCACGGCGGAAATTCTGCTTGTGCAGCGACAGGCCCGCGACAGCCTCGGCGGCGATCTGGAGCTCGGACAGGGTGAAGGTCGCGGGCATGAGGTCGAACAGGACGGGGCGGTATTTCAGCTTGCTGCGCAGGCGACCGAGGCCGGTGGCGAGGATGCGGCGGTGGTCGGAGACCATGGAGCGGCCAGGCGGTGCCGTGACGGGGGGGCGGTTCTGGTCGCGGGCGGCTTCGGCGACCAGGCCGGCCTCGTAGAGGAGTTCGTAGCGTTCGAGGACGCGGCTCTCGCTCCAGCGATGGGTGGGGGTGGTCGCGAACAGGCTGTCGACCCGGGCCTGCTTACGGGGATCGCCCCCGGCCCAGGCCGTCAGGTCGGCGACCAGCGGGGCGAGGCAGGCGGGGTCGCCGTCGCGGCGGTCTTCCCAGGGGAAGATGTCCAGCACCGGGGTCCAGCGCGCCTCGGCGAGGGGCGTTCCGGCGGCGTCGGCGGTCAGGGCGAGGTAGCCGACGGAGACCTCGCGGCGTCGTTCGGGGCCGGGCGTGGCGCGGGGACTGGCCCGGCCGAGGTCGCCGAAGGTGTAGAGCTGTTCGACGAAGCCGAGGCGGAAGCCGGTCTGGGCGGTGACGAAGTCGCGCAGCGCCCGTTCGAAGGTGCGGTCGCGGGCCGGGTCGAACGGGCCGAAGGGCAGGGCGGCGTCGCCGTCCTCGCCCGGCGTGGTCAGGACGCAGGCCTTGCGGTCGCGCAGGGCGATGACAACCGCCGAGAGGCCGATGCGAACACCCTGTTCAGCCGGCGCGCCCATCGCCTATTCCGTATGCCAGGCGTCGGCGGCGGGCATCAGGCCGACGGCCTCGGCCAGGACGCGGTAGCGGTCGAGGTAGCGCTGCTGGGCCACGGGGGCAGGCAGGGGGTCGATGATCAGGTCGTAGCCGGGGGGCGGCGAGCCGAACAGGCTCAGACCCTCCTTCTTGCTGAAGCCCGCCAGTTGGGTGGCCTCGAAATAGGCGCAGGCGACGTCGGCCTTCTTGATCAGGGTCTTGATCTCGACGGGGTTCTTCGGCGGCAGGCCGAAGCGGAGGTGGATGGCACCTTCCAGGCGGGCCTCGAAAGCCTTGTAGTTGACGCCCAGTGCCGCCTTGAAGGGCGAGATCATGTCGCCGATGACGTATTCCGAGGCGTCATGGAGCAGGGCGGCGAGGCGCCATTTCGGCTCCAGGCCCGGCCTGATGTGGGCGGCGATCTCCTCGACGACGCAGGAGTGCTGGGCGACCGAGAAGGCGTGTTCGCCGATGGTCTGGCCGTTCCAGCGGGCGACGCGGGCAAGGCCGTGGGCGATGTCCTCGATCTCGATGTCGAACGGCGAGGGGTCGAGCAGGTCGAGGCGGCGGCCGGACAGCATGCGCTGCCAGGCGCGGGGTACTTTCGCGGAGGGGCGGGGCGTAACGGCCAAGGGTGGTTCCTGCTTGCTGGGCAGGGTTGGTGACGCATCGGGCGGCCGCGATCAAGGCCGGAGCCGACGGTTATTCCCCGGCGTTGAGCGCGACGAGGTCCTTGGCGTCCTCGAAAGCGCGTTCGCGGTTGCGGTCGCGGGAGCGGACGGTGGCGACGACGAGGGGGCCGCCGGCGGGCCCCCGGGCCTCGTAGCCGACCACACGCCAGCCGGCTTCGGAGGTGCGGCTGTCGGTCAGGATCCAGCTGGTGCGGGTGCCCCCGCCGCCGGCGCTGGCGCGGATTTCCGCGGCGTCGTTCCGGGCGGTGATGGTGACGTCGTCGCCGTTGGGCGTCGAGCCCGAGACCCGCGCGGACCCGTCGCTGTCGTCGGCGTCGATGTGGAAGCCGCCGATGCGGACGCTGGCCTTGTCGCCGCGGGTCTCGATGCGAACGCCGGGCAGGCGGACCGTGGCGTCATCGCCATTCGCCTCGATGTTGACCCCCGGAGCCCGGACCGAGGCGCGGTCGGCCGAGGCGGCGGCCTGGTCAGCGGTGGCGGCGGCCTGATCGCCGGCGGCGGCCGCACGGTCCGCCGACGCGGCGGCCTGATCAGCCGAATCCGCGGCCGCCTCCAGCGCATCCAAGGCGCGGGGCAGGTCGCCGGACAGTCGCTGTTCGAAGGCCTTAAGCACCTGGGCGGGCGTTTCGCCGTCGAGCGGGACCAGGTGAAGGCTGACCTCGGCGCCCTTGGGGCCGACATAGGTGCAGACGGTGCCGCCTTCGGAGGCCGAGCCCTTGCGCGTCAGGGAACCCATCGTCTGCGGGCACTGCAGCGTCTCGACGACCTTGAGCACGCCCTTGGCGTCGTTGTTCTCGCTGCGGGTCGAGGAGATGCGCACGCCGTCGCCGCAGGCGGAGAGCCCGGCGAAGGCGCAGAGCGCGGGGATCAGAAAGGGACGTAGGGGCATCGAAGTGTGGTCCTGGTACGCCTCTATCCTGCGCGCGCTTGATTCATTTTCCAGTGAAATCGCGGTAAGGCGCGTGACGAAACCTGTTCGTTCGTGTGTTCGGCCTGTTACGAACCGGGTCGCGCGCCCTCACGGCGGTGAAGGAAGGCGAGACGTTCGAAGAGGTGGACGTCCTGTTCGTTCTTCAACAGGGCGCCGTGCAGGGGCGGGATCAGTTTGTTGGGCGATTTCTCGCGCAGGGTCTCCGGATCGACGTCATCGACCAGCAGCAACTTGAGCCAGTCCAGAAGTTCCGAGGTTGAAGGCTTCTTCTTCAGGCCGGGCGTGTCGCGGATCTCATAGAAGGTCTTGAGCGCCTCCGAGACCAGCCGCGGCTTGATGCCCGGGAAGTGGACATCGACGATGGCCTTCATGGTCTGGTCGTCCGGGAAGCGGATGTAGTGGAAGAAGCAGCG
>NZ_DDRM01000039.1:434-583 GCF_002343105.1 Brevundimonas sp. UBA2416 | reverse complement strand
GCGGCGCAGGAAGGCGTCGGGCAGCTCCTTCTCGTTGTTCGAGGTGATGATGACGATGGGGCGGACCTCGGCGCGGATCGTCTCGTCCGTCTCCTGGACGTAGAACTCCATGCGATCGAGTTCCTGCAGCAGGTCGTTGGGGAATTCGA
>NZ_DDRM01000039.1:0-200 GCF_002343105.1 Brevundimonas sp. UBA2416 | reverse complement strand
GCTTGCCCTTCTTGATGTAGTTGCGGACGTCCTTGACCCGCTCGTCGCCGAGCTGGCTGTCGCGCAGGCGGGTGACGGCGTCGTACTCGTACAGGCCCTGGCTGGCCTTGGTCGTCGACTTGATGTGCCAGGTGATCAGCGGGGCGTTCATCGCCCTGGCGATCTCATAGGCCAGGACGGTCTTGCCGGTGCCGGGCTCG
>NZ_DDRM01000037.1:177394-204086 GCF_002343105.1 Brevundimonas sp. UBA2416 | reverse complement strand
ACCGTGGGCTGGGCGTTCGTGCGGCTGCTCTCCGCCATCGCACCCAACGCCTCGGATGTCGTCTTCGCCCCGGTGCGCTCGGCGGCCCAGCGACGGGCAGCGACCGAGACCTTTGCCCATGCGCTCAGTCTTTCGCTCGACTTTCACCAGACGAAGCGGTCGGGTTCACTGTCGCGGACCATGGATCGCGGCTCGCGGGCGGTCGACTTCCTGCTGCGCATCCTGGCTTTCAACCTGATCCCCACCGGCGTTGAGCTGGTGCTGGCGGCGGGGGTGCTCGGCGCGCGATACGACTGGCGGTTCGGCGCGGTAGCGGTGGCGGTGGTCGCCGTCTACGCCGCCTCGACCTTCGCCCTGGCCAATTGGCGGCTGGAGCACCGGCGCGAGATGAACGCCGCCGACACCGAGGCGGCGGGCGTCTCGGTCGACGCCCTGTTGAACTATGAAACGGTCAAGTCCTTCGGAGCCGAGGCGCGGGCCGCCGGGGCCTATGACCGGGCGCTGGGCGACTACACCCGCGCAGCCCTCAAGGCCAACAGCTCGCTGGCCCTGCTGAACATCATCCAGGCCGTGGTCATGAACATTGGCCTCGCCGTCATGGCGGTCATGGCAGGGTTCGAGGCGGCCGCCGGCCGGATGGGGCCGGGCGACGTCATGGCGGCGGTGCTGATCATGATCTCCCTCTATGCGCCTCTGAACATCCTGGGCTTTGCCTATAGGGAGATCCGGCAGTCCTTCATCGACATGGAGGAGATGCTCAAGGTGACGCGTCAGACGCCGCAGGTCGCGGACGCGCCGGACGCCGTCCCGCTGCCGCGTCCGACAGACGCGAACGGAGCCTCGCTGGTCTTCGAGGGTGTAGGGTTCCGTCACGACTCCCGCGCCAATGGCTTGGAAGACGTCAGCTTCATCGCGCCGCCGGGCACCACCACGGCCCTCGTCGGGGCGTCAGGGTCGGGCAAGTCCACCATCGTCAAACTGGCCCTGCGGCTGCTGGACCCGCAGGAGGGCCGGGTGCTGATCGACGGGCTGGACGCGCGGCAGGTCACCCAGACCTCGCTTCGCGCCGCCGTCGCCCTGGTGCCGCAGGATGTCGCCCTGTTCAACGACAGTATCCGGTCCAACATCGGCTTCGCCCGGCCCGATGCCGACGAGGCCGCCATCTGGGCCGCGGCGGAGGCGGCCGAACTGGCCGACTTCATCCGCGAACTGCCCGAGGGCATGGAGACCCGCGTCGGCGAGCGCGGCCTGAAACTGTCAGGCGGTGAACGGCAGCGGGTCGGCATCGCCCGCGCCCTGCTGGCCGATCCGTGCATCCTGATTCTCGACGAGGCCACCAGCGCGCTGGACAGCCGCACCGAGGCCGCCATCCAGAGGACGCTGCGCAAGGCCCGGACCGGCCGGACCACACTGGTGGTCGCGCACCGGCTGTCGACCATCGCCGACGCCGACCAGATTCTGGTTCTGAAAGCCGGAAGGATCGTCGAGCGCGGCGCGCACCACGAACTGGTGGCGCATCTGGGCGGGGAGTATGCGGCCCTTTGGCGGAAGCAGACGCGCGGCGCGCGGACGGAGCGTCAGCCGGTCTGAGCCAGCTTCCGCTCTATGACCTCGTTGAGGCTGTCGAGAATGCGGGCCCGTTCCTCGGTCGCCTCCAGCGGCAGGTTCTGCAGCAGCCGAAGTGACCGGGCGTGGACGGTGACGATGCGCCAGTCGAAGGGTTGCTCCGGGTCGATCGCGCCGATCAGATCGCACAGGCCGGCCGCCGCGCGACACAGGTCGAACAGTTCGAACGGGCCGGCGGCGTCTATGAGCGTGGTCGCGGCGCGGTAGGCCTGATCCAGTCGCGCGGGCGTTTCCTCGCGAGATGAGGGAGCCGGCACCGCTTCCAGGGCGCTTATTCCGGACTCGATAACCGCCAACGCCTGCCCGCGCATCGATTCGATATTGGCGCGGGCCTGGGCCAGGGCGACGCCGACGCTGACGCCACCGGCCGAGTCGATCATCGTCGCCAGGTTCGATTTGCGGCGAGGGTGGGTGATGACGGTCAAACGGTCTCTCCCTCGGTCGATGCAGCGTCTTTCGCCGCTTCGAATTCGCGTTTCCGGATCAGGTCCGCGCGGCGTTCTTCAGGGGGCGAGGGGGTGGTGCGGAAGCGGCGATCCGGCCCGAAATAGTCGCCGATCTCAAGGAACGGCCGGCTGTCCCGCGCGACCCAGACGATCCGCTCCAGCAGGATGGTCGCGCTGAAGGGCTTGGTGATGATGAAGCTGGCGCCGCAATCCCGGGCCTCGGCCACGCGCGGCCGGCGGATGTGGGCGGCCGTCATGATCACCGGCACAAAGGCGTTCGGATCCAGGCCGGAGCGGCGCAACCAGCGAACCAGTTCAAAGCCGTCGATTCCGGGCATGTCGCAGTCGACCAGAAGCAGGTCGACGTTCTGTTCCTTGAGGATGTCCATGGCTTCCGCGGCGCCCTGGCAGGTGTGCCGGGGGCGAATGCCGAATCCCATCAGGGACTGGGTGGTCAGTTCGAGAGCAAAAGGCGAATCGTCCACGACCATGGTGACCGCGCCGCTCAGATTGATCACCGCGCTCTTGCGTAGCGCCTCGCCGAGGGCGCTCATTGCAGACGCCGCCGCAGGCAGGAAGACCGAAAAGCGTACATCCAGCGACGCTCGCAGTTTCCGGTAGAAGAGTGATTAACGCGACAGATTCGCCGGTCGCTCGCTTAACCCGCGCGGCCAATGGCGTAAAAGCGGTCTGCCCGCGCCTTGCGTAGCTGGTCCGGCGTCAGACCCGACAGCGCAGCCAGTTCTTCGGCCAGCACGTCGCCGACGGCGGCGATGGCGGCTTCGCGGTCAGCGTGCGCGCCGCCGACCGGTTCGGGAATGATCCGGTCCACGATCTTCAGCTCGACGAGGTCGGGGGCGGTGATCTTCATGGCCATGGCCGCATCGCGGGCGCGGGCTCCGTCGCGCCACAGAATGCCGGCCGCGCCTTCGGGCGAGATCACCGAATAGATCGAATGTTCGAGCATCAGCACGCGGCCCGCGGCGGCGATGGCGATGGCCCCGCCCGAGCCGCCTTCACCGGTGATGGTGGCGATAGAGGGCACGCCCAGGGTCAGGCAGCGTTCGGTCGAGCGGGCGATGGCCTCGGCCTGGCCGCGCTCTTCGGCGCCAAGGCCGGGGTAGGCGCCGGCAGTGTCCACGAAGGTCAGGACCGGCAGGCCGTAGCGCTCGGCCAGATCCATCAGTCGCACCGCCTTGCGGTAGCCCTCGGGCCGGGCCATGCCGAAATTGTGCACGACGCGGGTCTGGGTGTCGTGGCCCTTCTCGTGGCCCATCAGCACCACGGGCGCGCCGCGGAACCGCGCCAGCCCGCCCAGAATGGCCTGATCGTCGCCGAACTGCCGGTCGCCCTTGAGCTCGACGAAGTCGGTGAACAGTCCCTCGACATAGTCGACGAAATGCGGCCGCTGCGGGTGGCGCGCGACCTGGGTCTTCATCCACGGGTCGAGGCTGGCGTAGGTCTTGCGGCGGAGTTGCTCGGCCTTCTTGCGCAGCTGATCGACCTCGGCGTCGAACGAGCCGGAGGTCGCGGAGAGCAGGTTCAGCTCCTCGATCTTCGCCTCCAGATCGGCGATCGGCTTTTCAAACTCGAGGTAGTGCACGGCCATAAGGCGTCCGGAACAGGCGCGCCGCGTGGCGCATCGGAAGGCGGCGGAACCTAGTCAGGTCAACGCCGGGGAGCAAGCGCGGTTCACTCATCCCTCGCCAGGGGGTGCTTGTCACGCACCACCTGGGCCAGACGGTCGGTGGCGACGTGGGTGTAGATCTGGGTCGTGGCGATGTCGGCGTGGCCCAGCAGGGTCTGGACCACGCGCAGGTCGGCCCCGCCCTCCAGAAGGTGGGTGGCGAAGGCGTGGCGCAGGACGTGGGGGCTGACCCGGGCCGGGTCGATGCCGGCATCCACAGCGGCCTGATCCAGCAGCTGGGCGAAGCGGCGGGGGGTGAGGTGCCCCTTGGCCGAGGCCGAGGGAAACAGCCAGGGACTGTCGGGAGCCTTTTCCGGACGGTCGGCGTCGCGGGCGATCAGCCAGACCTTCACCGCCTCGCGCGCCGGGGCGTTAAGCGGGGCGAGCCGCTCCTTGCCGCCCTTGCCGCGCACGATCAGGAAGGCGGGGTCGCGCCGGACGGCCTCGACCCTCAGTCCCAGAAGTTCCGAGACGCGCAGGCCCGAGGCGTAGGCCAGCTCCACCAGCGCCACCATCCGGACGCCCGCCGCCCCATCGTGGGTCGCGGCCGCGGTCAACAGCCGCCCGACCTCATCACCGGAGAGCGTTCGGGGCAGGCTGCGGCCCTGTTTCGGCGCATCCAGCCTCCGGGACGGGTCGTCGGCGCGCCAGCCCTCGCCGAGCGCGAAACGGTAGAACTGACGCACAGCCGATCGACGCCGCGCCTGGGTGGCCGGAGACAGGCCGCGGCGGCCCAGATCGGCGTACCAGGCCTCGACCCCCGCCTCGTCGCCGCGCATCAGGCCGCCCGCGATTCCGGCCTCGGCATCGGCCAGATCGCGCCCATAGGCGGACAGGGTATGGGGCGAGGCGTCGCGCTCGACGGCCATCATTTCAAGAAAGGCCTCGACCTGCGGCGTAGTCATGCGCGTGGGCGCTTTGCGAAGGCGGCGCTTGGTGTAGAGGGTGGTCGGGTCATGCCGTGCCTGCCGCCGCCCGCTCCGTCGCCGTCCAGCCGCCTCCCGCGAGGCCGGTCATGAGACCCGTGGCGATCGATGACGAACCGATTCCCGTTCATGATCGCACCATAGCCCTGGTCGGGCTGATGGGCGTGGGCAAATCGACGGTGGGACGCCGTCTGGCCAAACGGCTGGGCCTGCCCTTCGCCGATGGCGACATCGAAATCGAGGCAGCGGCGGGCATGACCGTCTCCGACATCTTCGCACAGCTCGGCGAGTCCGAGTTCCGGGCGGGCGAGGCGCGGGTGCTGAAACGTCTTCTGCAGGGGCCGCGCATGGTGCTGGCGACCGGTGGCGGGGCGGTGCTCAATTCCGAAACCCGGGCCGAGCTCCAGGCGCGCGCCGTCACGGTCTGGATGCGCGCCGACCTCGAAACTGTGGCCAGCCGGGTGCAGCGGCGCGACACCCGCCCCCTGCTGCGCGGTCGCGACCCCCTTGAGGCGTTGAAGGCCATGGCCGAGGTGCGGTATCCCTTCTACGCCTGCGCCGACGTGGTCGTGGACGTGGCCGGCGGCGCCCATGCCGAGGCCGTGGAGGGCATCGTCCGGGCGCTGGAAGCCTATTGGAACGAGGCGGCGGCATGAGCACGGTCATTCCCGTCTCCGGCGACGGCTTTCAGCCCTATGACGTCATCATCGGCCGGGGTCTGCTGCCCGAACTGGGCCGGCGGATCGCCGCCCTGGCCAAGCATCGAACCGTCATCGTCACAGACGAGACCGTCGCCGCCCTGCACGGCCCGGCGGTCCTTGCAGCGCTGGAGGCGGCAGGCGTCCGCGCCCGGCTGCTGACCGTGCCGCCCGGCGAGGCGTCGAAATCCTTCGCCGAACTGGAGCGGGTGATCGATCGGCTGCTGGCCTTTGGTCTCGACCGACGCGATCTGATCGTAGCCCTGGGCGGCGGCGTCGTCGGCGATCTGGCGGGCCTGGCGGCGGCGCTGTTCATGCGCGGCATCGACTTTGTGCAGGTCCCGACAACCCTTCTGGCCCAGGTCGATTCCTCGGTCGGCGGCAAGACGGCGATTGACACCCCCCGCGGCAAGAATCTGGTCGGGGCCTTTCACCAGCCGCGGCTGGTGGTCGCGGACATCGACCTGCTGGCCACCCTGCCGCCGCGCCAGCTGCGCTCCGGTTGGGCCGAGGTGCTGAAGCACGGCCTGATCTGCGACGCGGACTTCTTCGACTGGCTGGCGGGCGAGGGCGCTGGCGGCGCGCAAGGCGACGCCGCCGCCCTGACCCGGGCCGTGGTCCGTTCGGTCGAGATCAAGAGCGCCATTGTCGGCGAAGACGAGAAGGAGGCCGGGCGGCGCGCCCTGCTGAATCTCGGCCACACCTTCGGACACGCCATCGAGGCCGAGCTGGGCTTTGACGAGACGAAGCTGACCCATGGCGAGGCGGTGGCGCTGGGCTGTGCGCTGGCGTTCCGGTTTGCCGCGTCCAGCGGTCTGTGCCCGGGCGCGGATGCGACCCGGGTCGATGCCGTCATCGCGGCAGCGGGCCTGCCGACCCGGCTGGACGCTGTCGGCGCTCTTTCCGCGGAGGGGCTGGTGACCCGAATGGCCGGCGACAAGAAGGCCGAGGGCGGGGGGCTGACCCTGATCCTGGCCCGCGGCGTCGGCGATGCCTTCGTCGACAAGGCCGTGGACCGCGCGGCTGTCAGGGCGTTTCTGAAGGCCGAGGGCGCTTCGTGAGCCGGACCCGGATGCTGCTGGCTGTCGTCCCGCTGGAAAACCGTTTCGTTCGGCTGGAGCCCCTCACGGCTTCGCTGGAAGCCGAGGTGCGCTACGCTCTCGATTGCGATGCGGCGTCCTGGGACATCATGGTCGCCGCCGGCTACGGCCCGCATTTCGACGGCTGGTGGCGATCGGCGTTGAAGGCGATGGAGCAGGGGACGCGCATCGCCTGGGCCGTACGCCGCCTGAGCGACGGCGCGGTGGTCGGTTCGACCAGCCTGTATGAGATCAAGCCCGACTACCGCCGCTGCGAGATTGGTTCGACCTTCTACCGCCCCGAGGCGCGCGGGGGTCCGGTGAATCCGTCGTGCAAGCGGCTGCTGCTCGGCCACGCCTTTGACGGTGGCGCGGTCCGGGTGGAGATACTCACCGACGCCATCAATCCGGGCAGTCAGGCCGCGATCCGCAAGCTGGGCGCGCGCGATGAGGGGGTGCTGCGCAAGCACAAGATCACCTTCAAGGGCCGCATCCGCGACACCGCCCAGTTCGCCGTGCTCGACGACGACTGGCCCGAGGTCCGGGCTCGGCTCGATGCCAGGCTGGCGGCGTTCGGCTAGTCGACGGCCCGGCAGTCGGTGGGCGGGCGCCCGTCCGAGGTCCAGGTGGCCATGACGCCCTCGCCGCGCAGCTCATAGCCCGACGCCTTGTACCAGATGCCTTCGCTGGCCCGTTCCTGGTACAGGTCGACGGCCTCGCCGCTGGAGTTGCGCACCGTCGCCATCTGGCGCGGATTGTCGAAATCGACCGACAGCCGTTCGCTGTTGTTGCACAGATAGACGGTTCGGATGACCCGGTTGAGGGCCCGGTCCTGGGCCTCGGCCCCCGTCCTGCGACGGGCCGTCTGGGCCTCCTGAGCCCGCTCGCGCACCGAATCCCCGTCCGTCGGAGCATCCTGGGGCTTCTGCCCGCAGGCGGCAGCAGCGAGACAGGACAGGGCGACGACGAGGACCAGGGACTTCATGCGGACTCTCGAACAAGCTGAGCCGTGCGGCCCCGGCGGACTAACGTACATCAGGCGCCGCCGTTCCCTTGCGGCGGGCGCGGAAGAAGGCGCGTAGCAGCTCGCCGCCTTCCGCAGCCAGCACGCCGCCCTCGGCCGTCGGTCGCCAGTGACAGGTCGGCTGGTCGAAGAAGCGGGGGCCGTGCGCCACCGCCCCGCCCTTGGGATCGTCGGCGCCCCAGACGACCCGGCCGATGCGGGCGTGGCTGATCGCGCCGGCGCACATGGCGCAGGGCTCGAGCGTGACATAGAGGGTCAGGCCGGTGAGGCGGTAATTTCCAAGTTTCGCGGCGGCTGCGCGCATGGCCACGATCTCGGCATGGGCGGTCGGATCGTGGGTGTCGATGGGGCCGTTCATGCCCTCGGCGACCACCTCGCCAGTGGATTCGTCGACGATCACGCAGCCCACGGGAGTCTCTCCCGCATCCGCCGCCGCTTGCGCACACGCCAAGGCCATGTGCATGAACCGCTCATCATGGCCAGCCATCCCCGAGACAACGACAAGAAGCCGCGCCCGCGTCAAGACGACAGCCGCGACGCCCCCCGCAAACCCTATGTCAAACGCGTCGAGGGCGCGGATGATCGCGGGCCGCCAAAGGGCGGCAAGTCCTTCGGCAAACCGGGCGGCAAGCCCTTCGCGAAGGACGGCAAGCCGGGTCCGAAGGCTGATGAAGGTCCGAAACGCAGCGAGCGGATCGCCAAGGTCATGGCGCGGGCCGGTATCGCCTCGCGCCGCGAGGTCGAACGGCTGATCGGTCTCGGCAAGGTGGCGGTCAACGGCAAGATCCTCGACACCCCGGCAGTGCTGGTCACGCGTGACGACGTCATCACCGTGGACGGCAAGCCGATCGGCTCGGCCGAGGCGACCCGGGTCTGGCGCTATCACAAGCCCGCCGGCCTGCTGACCTCGCACACTGATCCGGCTGGACGGCCGACCGTCTTCGACGCCCTGCCCAGCGGCCTGCCGCGGGTCCTGTCGGTCGGCCGGCTCGACCTCAATACCGAGGGCCTGCTGCTGTTGACCAATGACGGGGAGCTGAGCCGGGCGCTGGAACTGCCTTCGACCGAACTGGTGCGCCAGTACCGCGCCCGCGCCCGGGGCCGCGTCAGCCAGCTGCAGCTCGATTCGCTCAAGGACGGCGTCACCGTCGACGGCATTCACTATGGCCCGATCGAAGCGACGCTGGACAAGGCCAGGGAGACCGAGGGCAATGCGCCGGCCAATCTGTGGATTAGCGTCTCCATCACCGAGGGCAAGAACCGCGAGGTCCGCAAGGTGCTGGAGCACCTCGGCCTGACCGTGAACCGCCTGATCCGCCTGGCCTATGGTCCCTTCCAGCTGGGCACCCTGCCGATCGGCTCGGTCGAGGAAGTCGGCCCGCGGGTGATCCGCGAGATGCTGGCCCAGCATATCCGGCCCGAGAACCTGCCGACCGGCAATACGGTCTCGACACCCGCGCCGATCCCGGGCCGCCGCACCTCGGCGCCGATCAACAAGGGGGCTTCGGGCTCGGCCATCTCCGATCCGTCGCGCAAGCCCAGCCGGGTCCGCGCCGCCGGAGCCGCCGCTGACGCCGCCGCCGAGCGCGCCGCCCGGCCGCAGAAGAAGCCGGGTTGGGCCAAGGCCGCGCCCAAATTCGAGCACCCGAAGAAGAATTTCACGCCTCGGGCCCGACCTGAAGGCGCCGAGGCTGCCGGCGAACGGCCCAAGCGCGTGTTCAAGCCGCGCGAGGACCAGTTCATCGACCGCCCGCGCGGCGACGCCCGCACCGGCGCCCGGCCTGCGGCGCGATCCGACGACCGTCCGGGGGACAAGCGGCCCTTTGACCGCAAACCGGGCGGCAAGCCGCCGTTCGCGGGCAAGACCGGGGACCGGCCGGGTGGCTTTTCGAAGCCCGCCGGCTCACGCCCCGGCGCCGGTCCGGCTGGTGGACGCGGCAGTCCCCGTCCGGGCGCCGGTCCTGCAGGCGGGCGCGGTTCGCCGCGCGGTCCCCGCTCCAAGGGCTGATCCGTGCGGATTGTCGCAGGCAGTCTGAAGGGCCGGTCGATCGTCGCGCCGGAAGGGCAGGGCACGCGCCCGACCTCTGACCGCGCCCGTCAGGCCGTGTTCAATGTGCTGGAGCATGCCGCCTGGGCGGAGCCGCTCGACGGGATGCGGATCATGGACCTGTACGCCGGTTCGGGCGCGCTCGGCTTCGAGTCCATCAGCCGGGGCGCCGCCTTCGCCCTGTTCGTCGAGACCGACGACGAGGCGCGCGGGGCCATTCGCGAGAACGCCGACGCCTATGGCGTCATGGGGCGCACGCGCGTGCACCGCCGCAGCGCCACGGACCTCGGGCCGCGGCCCGGTTCCGACGGCGAGGCCTTCGACATGGCCTTCCTCGACCCGCCCTATCGCAAGGGTCTGGGAGAGCAGACGCTGCAGCGGCTGCTGGAAGGCAATTGGCTGAAGGCCGGCGCGGTCGTCGTGTTTGAGCGCGGCTCCGACGAACCCGAGATCGACACGCCCGGTTATGAAAGGCTGGACGCGCGCGACTACGGCGCCGCGCGGGTGCTGTTCCTGAGGGTCCGGTCCGACGTCGTGGCGGGATAGGCGGGGACGTTCGCTTCGGGTTAGGCTCGCGCCATGAGCCAGATTGATCGCCGCGCCTTCATCGCCGCCGCCGGAGCCACGGCGGCCGTTCCGTTCGCGGTCAGAGCACAGGAGCCGGCAGCGGGCTGGACGCCAAGGGCGCCGCTGCCCTGGGCGGTGCAGGAGATCTATTGCGCGGTCGCTGGTGGGCGGATCGTCACCGCCGGAGGGCTGCGCCGGCCCGCGCGGGTGACCGAGATCGAGGACCGTACCGGCGTCTATGACCCGGCCGTCGACGTGTGGAGCCAGGGGCCGCGCCTGCCGTCCCCCCGGCACCATCCGATGGTGGTGACCTGCGGCGGCGCGCTGATGATCGTGGGCGGCTATGGCCGGTCCGAGGCCGGGGACTGGACGGCGATGACCGATGTCTGGATGGCGGAGGGCGAGGCGCTGACCGCCGTGGCGTCGCTGCCGGCGCCCCTGGGCGAGAGCGTGGGCGTTGATCTGGGCGGACGGGCGCATCTGGTGACGGGCCGCCGTCCGCTGGGTGCGGCCAACGGTCAGTGGAACGACCAGTCCGATGTGGCGGATCACTGGGCCTATGACCGGAGCGCGGACCGCTGGGAGGCCCTGCGACCAGCGCCGATGGCGCGGAACAGTGCGGCCGGAGCCGTGCTGGACGGTGCGCTGTGGGTCGCCGGCGGGCGCACTGTGACGGGCGGCGGCACCGGGCGGCTGGACCGCTATGATCCGGCGGCTGACCGCTGGGACACTCTGGCGCCAATCCCGGCCTCGCCGGCGACGGGACAGCAGGTCGGCGGCGGCCTGGCCATGGCGGCGGCTGGCGGCAAGCTGGTCGCGTTCGGCGGAGAATGGTTCGCGCCCGGCGGCGGCGGGGTCTTCGCCGAGACCTGGATCTATGATCCGGGCACCGATGGCTGGGCCGCCGGTCCGCCGATGCGGACGCCGCGGCACGGGCTGGCGGCGGCGGCCGTGGACGGCGTGGTCTACGCGATCGCCGGCGGAGAGGTCGTCTCCGGCGGGCGTGCAGGGGGCGTGGTCGAGGCGCTGGTGCCCTGACCGGATTCAGGGGACGTCGTCAGCTTCCGTAGACTTGTGGCCCGCGATCCGTTTGCCATACCGTTGGTATGTCCGTCTGGAGGTCCCATGCGTGCCCGGCGATTCGGTCTGTCACCTGCCCTGATCGGCCTTCTGGCCCTGGTCGTCGTGATTCAGTCGGCGGTGCTTTTCCTGCTGCTCATGGTCCCGGCGGACAAGGACCCGATCCTCGGGACGTTGCGCGAGTCGCAGCTTGTCAGCCGGGTGATTGAAATCTGCCTGCCCGCTGCCGCATAGCGTCAGCGCCGCCCGAACAGCTTCTCCAGATCGGCCAGCTTGAGCTCGACATAGGTCGGGCGGCCGTGGTTGCACTGGCCCGAATGGGGCGTGGCCTCCATTTCGCGGAGCAGGGCGTTCATCTCGGGGGCCGAGAGAACGCGGCCGGCGCGGACCGAGCCGTGGCAGGCCATGGTCCCGCAGACCTCGCCCAGCCGTTCGGACAGGGCGAGGGCCGCGCCGTGTTCGGCGAGGTCGTCGGCGATGTCGCGGATCAGGCCCTGAACGTCGGTGTCGCCGAGCAGGGCGGGGGTCTCGCGGACCAGCACGGCGCCGGCGCCGAAGGGTTCGACGATCAGGCCGAGTTCGGCGAGTTCGTCGGCGCGGGCAGAGACGCGTTCGGCCTCGGCGGGGTCCAGCTCGACGACCTCGGGGGTCAGCAGGGCCTGACGGGTGACCGAACCGCGCGCCATCTGCACCTTCATCCGCTCATAGACGAGGCGTTCGTGGGCAGCGTGCTGGTCGACGACGACGAGGCCGTCGCGCGTCTGGGCCACGATATAGGTGCCGTGTAGCTGGGCCCGGGCTGCGCCGAGGGGGTAGTCGATCAGGTCGGGTGCCGCCGGGGCGGCGTCGGCGGGCCAGCGGTCGTTTGACGCGGGCGCGTAGCCCGGCTCGACGCGGGCCGAACGTTCGTTGAGGCCGGGGATAACCTGGGCATTGGCGCTGGCCGGAGCCGCCCAACCCTGCCAGCCGCTCCAGCCCTGGGCTGAAGGCGAGGAGGGGCTGAAGGCTGGACCGGGCCCGACGCCGGAATGGGGGCGAAATCCCGCCAGCGCGTCTGCGGCCACGGTTGTCGAGGCGCGGTGGCCGGCGGCGGCGAGGGCGTGGCGCAGGGCCCCGACGATCAGGCCGCGCACCAGCGCCGGGTCGCGGAAACGCACCTCGGCCTTGGCCGGGTGGACGTTGACGTCGACGTAGAGCGGGTCGATCTCGAGGAAGAGCACGGCGGCCGGATGGCGATCGCGGGCGAGGAAGTCGGCATAGGCGCCGCGCAGCGCACCCTGCAGCAGACGGTCCTTCACCGGGCGGCCGTTGACGAACAGATACTGGTGGCCCGCGTTGCCACGGCTGTAGGTCGGCAGGCCCGCGTAGCCGGTCAGGCGGACATTGTCCCGTGCCTGGTCGATCAACAGGGCGTTGGCCTCGAAATCGCGGCCCAGCAGGGCGGCCAGTCGCTTCAGCCGCCCGGCGTCGCCCGGGTGTTCGGCGGGCAGGCGCAGGGTCGTCTTGCCGTCGAGATCGAGGGTGAAGGCGACGCCCTCGTGGGCCATGGCCTGACGCTTGATCTCCTCAGAGATGGCCATGGCCTCGGACCGCTCGGACTTCATGAACTTGAGCCGGCCGGGAGTGGCGTAGAACAGGTCGCGGACCTCGACCCGGGCGCCGTGCGGGCCGGGGAAGCCGGCGGGCGCGACCGGCCGCTGGTCGCCGCCCTGGACGGTGATCTGATGGGCGTCGCCGCCTTCACGGGGACGACTGGTGATGGTCAGTCGGGCGACGGAGCCGATCGAGGGCAGGGCCTCGCCGCGGAAGCCGAGGGTCGAAATGCGCAACAGGTCGACATCGCCCGCGTCGTCGGCCTCCAGCTTGGAGGTGGCGTGCCGCTCGACCGCCAGGGCCAGCTGGTCTGCCGCCATGCCGTGCCCGTCGTCGGCGATCAGGATCCGCGTCAGCCCGCCGCCGTCGGCCTGGACCTCGATCCGCGTGGCGCCGGCGTCGAGCGCGTTCTCGACGAGCTCCTTGATGGCGCTGGCCGGGCGTTCGACCACCTCGCCGGCGGCGATGCGGTTGACGGTTTCAGGGGGGAGGCGGCGGATGGGCATGGATTCGCAAGTATGCCGCTTTCCGTCATCCGGAAGTAGCGAAACCCCCGTCGCCCCTCTTCGCATCATCTGCAGAGAGGGGCGCCTTCCGGGTTAGGGCTGCGCAGCCTGTTTCTTCGGCGCCCGACTGTCCCGGCCGCCCTGATGCAGGATCAGGGCATCGACCGCGCCTGCGGCGTCACGGGTGAAGGTCACCTGGGCGTCGACCACGGTCAGGAAGAACCGGCTGTCCGACTGCGCATGCAGCTCGAAGGCGTCCTGACCGGTCGCCTGCGCCATCAGCTTGCCGTCGACGACGGAGATGGTGATGGCGAAGGTCGGCGCGAGTTCATAGACGCCCTCGTAGGCGCGCAGCAGCTCGGGCGCGACGACGACCGCCTGACGCTCGCTGGGCAGGGTGACGGTTTCGCCCCGCGCTAGGGCCATGAGCGAGCCGGCGACCTGGTCCGTCCCGGGGCCGTTCAGATTGCCCAGCACGATGACCGTCATCCGGCGCGCCGGATCCCAGGCCAGATGTGAGTTGAAGCCCTCGATGCCGCCCGAATGCGCGATCGTGGTGTTTCCGCCCGCTTCCCTGACCATCAGACCCAATGCGTACTGGTTGCGGACCGGCGTGGTCAGCAGGGTGAGGGACTCCGGGTTCAGCAGCCGGCCGCCGAACAGGCCCTGCTCCCATTTCAGGAGGTCGCGGGTGGTCGAGTAGAGCGCGCCCGCGCCCTGCGGAATGCTCATGTCCACATAGTCGGCGTTGACGATCCCGGTCTCGGTCGGGGAATAGCCCGAGGCCCGGTGAGGCATGATGGCGGCGTGGCTGTCGTAGCCGCTGTCGTTCATGCCGAGCGGTTGGAACAGGCTCCCCGCGACGAAGTCGGCATAGGACTGGCCGCTCGCCTTCTCGATCACCGCGGTCAGCAGGATGTAGCCGGAGTTGGAGTAACTCCAGCCCTCGCCCGGCTGGAAGGTCAGCGGGTGGTCCCGGAATCGTGCGATCAGGGCCTCGATCGTCGCCGGCAGGGTCTTGGATGCCTGATAGTCGTCGAAGCTGGTGAAATTCGGCACGCCGGAGGTGTGGGTCAGCAGGTGACGGACCGTCACCGCGTCCCAGGCCGCCGGTGCATCCGGCAGATACGTCTTCACCGGCAAGTCGAGATCGACCAGGCCGCGCTCGTGCAGGACCATGATCGCGACGGCGGTGAACTGTTTGGTCACCGATGCCAGCCTGAATTTGGTCTCGCCATCGTTGGGAATGTTCCATTCCCGGTTGGCGAGGCCGTAGCCGCGATCGAGCAACACCTCGCCGTCGCGCGCAACCAGGACTGATCCCGAAAACTCTTCCGTCGCGACGGAGGCCCGCACGATCTCATCCATGCGGTTGACGTCCTGGGCGAGGGCGGGAGCGGCTGAGAGGACGAGCGCGGTCAGGCCGACGAGGGCGAGACGCGCGCGCAGGCCCCGGTTCGTGGAAACGAAAGACTTTGACAATTTGACACCCCTCTGGAGCGTGATCCTTCACGCCGTCGCTGTATGAGGCCGTGTCTGCCGTCTGCGGATGCACCCGGTTGGATGAGGATTTTGTAACGGGGCAGGTGAGCCCCGAACGTGAACCGATCGCTCGCTTTCCCCCGGTCAGCGCCGCGAAGGCGCGGCTTGCCGGAAGATGACGAAAGCGTGGGGTTACGACACCTCCGCCAGCGCCTCTTCCGCCGCAACCCACGCGGCTTCGGCGGCATCCAGATCGGCCTGGGTCTTCGCCCGGGCTCGCGTCAGGCCCTCCAGCGCCTTGGGATTGCTGACCGAAGCGTTGGCCATGTCGTCGTCGATGCGGGCGATCTCGGCGGTCAGCTGGGTCATTCGCTCCTCGGCCTTCTTCACCGCGTGACGCAGGGTTGAAGGTGAAGGGCCTGATTTCTTGTCGTTCTTCTTGCCCTTGTGGTTTGCCGAGGGCGCGGTTGTGACGACGGCTTCTTCCTTGATCTGGCTCGGCTTCACAGCCGCCGCCTTGGCGCGGTCGAGGACGAATTTGGCGTAGTCGTCCATGTCGCCGTCCCACGGCTTGACCGTGCCGTCGGCGGCCAGCCACAGGCGGTCGGCGACCATCTCCATCAGCGAACGGTCGTGGGTGATCAGGATGACGGCGCCGGAATAGTCGTTGAGGGCGTCGAGCAGGGCCCGGCGGCTGTCGATGTCGAGGTGGTTGGTCGGTTCGTCGAGGATCAGGATGTGCGGCGCGTCCATCGCCACCTGGTTCAGCAGCAGGCGGGCGCGCTCGCCGCCGGACAGGCTGGCGACCGTGGTTTCCTGCTTCTCATAGCCGAGGCCCCATTGCGCCAGCTTGGAGCGGCGGGCGCTTTCGGGGGCGTCCGGCATGGCGCGGCGGATGATCTCCAGCGGCGTGTCGGTCGGGTCCATGGCCTCGATCTGGTGCTGGTGGAACCAGCCGACGCGCATCTTGCGGTCGCGGTGCAACTCGCCCTCGGAGACGTTGAGAGCGCCGGCGATCATCTTGGCGAAGGTCGACTTGCCGGCGCCGTTGACGCCCAGCAGGCCGATGCGGTCGTCCAGGTCCATGCGCAGGTTGAGATTGCGCAGGATCGGCTTGCCGGGTTCGTAGCCGACATTGGCGCGCTCAAGCCGGATCAGCGGCGGGGCGAGGGGGCGCGGCGGCGACGGCAGGATGAAGGGGGCGACGCGCTCCTCGATGGTGGTGGCGACCGGCTGCATCTTGGCCAGCCGCTTCATGCGAGACTGGGCCTGGGCGGCCTTGGAGGCCTTGGCCTTGAAGCGGTCGACGAAGGCCTGGAGGTGGGCGCGCTCGGCGTCCTGCTTTGCCTTGGCCGACAGCTGCAGCCGGGCCTTCTCGGCGCGGGCCTTTTCGAACTGGTCGTAGTTGCCCGTGTAGAGGGTCAGATTGCGGTTCGCGAGGTGGAGGATGTGGGTGCAGACCTCGTTCAGCATCTCGCGGTCGTGGGAGATGATCAGGGCCGTGTGGGGGTATTTCTTCAGGCGGGCTTCAAGCCACAGGGCGCCTTCCAGATCGAGATAGTTTGTCGGTTCGTCGAGCAGCAGCATGTCCGGCTCGGCGAACAGGGCCGCGGCCAGGGCGACGCGCATGCGCCAGCCGCCCGAGAATTCCGACATCGGTCGCTGCTGGTTCTCATGGTCGAATCCGAGGCCGACGAGGATTTCAGCGGCGCGGGCGGGAGCCGCGTCGGCCTCGATCTCGATCAGCCGGGTCCAGATCTCGCCCATCTCCTCGGGCTCGGCGGTCTCCAGCCGGCCCAGCAGGCTGTGGCGCTCCTCGTCGGCCTCGAGAATGGTCTCGAGCACGCTGACGGGGGTGGCGGGGTGCTCCTGATCCACGGAGCCGATGCGGGCCGTCTTCGGCAGGCTGATCTCGTCGCCGCCGGCGGCCAGTTCGCCGAGGATCAGCTTGAACAGGGTCGACTTGCCGATGCCGTTGCGGCCCACCAGCCCGACCTTGGAGCCGGGCGGCAGGGAGACGGAGGCGTCCTCGAGGAATTTGCGGCCCCAGGCGTTGAAGGTCAGGTCGGTGATCTGGAGCATGGTCGGTCGTGATCTCGGGCGGCCCCTGACGCATCGAACCGCCTTGCGGCGCGCGAAAGAGGCAAAATTGTGTGGCGGTTGGAAACCGGGGAGGGCGCCGCTATAAGCCCGCGACCTTCAATCTCCCAACAAGAAGTCACTCCCATGACCGAACGCACCTTCTCGATCATCAAGCCCGACGCCACGCGCCGCAACCTGACCGGGGCGATCAACGCCGTGATCGAGGGCGCCGGCCTGCGCATCGTGGCCCAGCGCCGCGTGCATCTGACCGAAGCCCAGGCGAAGAAATTCTACGAAGTCCACGCCGAACGCCCGTTCTACGGCGAGCTGGTCGGCCAGATGACCGCCGAGCCGGTCGTCGTTCAGGTGCTGGAAGGCCCGAACGCCGTCGCCGCCTATCGCGAAGTCATGGGCGCCACCAACCCGAAGGACGCCGCTGACGGCACGATCCGCAAGCAGTTCGCCCTGTCGATCGGCGAGAACTCGGTCCACGGCTCGGACTCGATCGAAAATGCCGGCATCGAGATCGCCCAGTTCTTCACGGACGACCAGATCGTCGGCTAACGGCTCAGGCCCTATCGACTGACAGCGGCCGGATCGGTGACGATCCGGCCGTTTTCGTGTCAGGCTGGGCCTTCACCGGGGAATCGCTGTGAAGGACTACAGCCGCAAGGGCGTGATGCTGGCCGCGACCCTGTCGGCGCTCGCCGGCTATGTCGATGCGGTCGGCTTCATGACTCTCGGCGGCTTTTTCGTCTCCTTCATGAGCGGCAACTCCACCCGGCTGGGCGTCGGCCTGTCGCTCGGAGAGTGGGATCAGGCGGCGATCGCCTTCGGCCTGATCGCCCTGTTCGTGGTCGGGGTGGTGGCCGGGGCCACCGTCGCGCGGCGCTTCGGCGAGGAGCGGCGGTCTGCCGTACTCGCGGTCGAGGCCGTCCTTTTGCTGATCGGCGCGGGCCTGTGCACCGCCGGCTGGCGCGAGCTGGGCATGGTGGCCGTGGTCATGGCCATGGGGGTCGAGAACGCCGTGTTCCAGCGTCAGGGCGATGTCGGGGTCGGCCTGACCTATATGACCGGGACGCTCGTGCGCATGGGGCAGCGGATCGCGACCGCCCTGCACGGCGGGGCACGTTGGGACTGGGTCCCGTTCCTGCTGCTGTGGGCCGGGCTGGCGACCGGCGGCGCGATCGGGGCGATCAGTTTCCTGCGCCTTGACGTGCTGGCGCTGTGGCCGGCGTTCGCGCTGGTCGCGGGATTGGCGCTGGCCGTTCGCGCGGCCGAGGGGCGAGCTTCCCGCGGCTGAACTCAGGCCTGCCGACAGAAGTCTGCCAGTACGCGGGGATAGAGGGCGTGTTCGGCCGCCAGAACCCGCTGCGCCAGCGAGCCCGGCGTGTCGTCGGGCTGGACAGGCACGACGGCCTGACCCAGCACAGGGCCGTCGTCCACGCCCTCGGTGACCAGATGCACCGTGCAGCCGGCCTCGGCGTCGCCGGCGGCGATGGCTCGGGCATGGGTGTCGAGCCCAGGATATTTCGGTAGCAGGCTGGGATGGATGTTCAGCATCCGCCCGGCCCAGCGGCCGACGAGGAAGGGCGTCAGCAGCCGCATATAGCCGGCGAGGGCCACTACCTCGACGCCGTGAGCCTCCAGCACCGTCTGGACGGCGGCTTCATGCGCGGCGCGGTCCCTGCCGAACGGAAGCTGATCGACCACGGCCGCGGGGACGCCCTTGGCCTCTGCGACGGCCAGACCGCCGGCGTCGAGCCTGTTGGACAGAACCACCACCACCTCGAACGGCGCGTCGGCCCGCCGGGCGGCGTCGATGAGGGCCGCCATGTTGGAGCCGGCGCCGGAGATCAGGACGGCGACACGGACGCGGCCGGTTCGGGACTGCGGCATCAGTTGGCCGGGCGAGGGGGAGCCGGGATGAAGGCGCCCGCCGGTCCGGGGAAGACCACCGGGCTTTCGAAGCCGTCGGCGGACACTGACGAGACGCCGAAGAAGAAGTCATCGATGATCACGCCCGGCAGCACCAGTTCTGTCGCGTCGCCGGCCCAGCGGCTGTGGGTCCATTGCGGCGCCGTGGTCGAACGCCACCAGACGCGGTAGCCGGATGCGCCGGGGACAGCGGTCCAGCGCAGGGTGGTGTCCGGCTGGACCGCGCCGGCGATAGTCACCCCGGTTGGCGGCGCCGGGGCGCGAGCCATGGCGGCCATGGTCGCCACGTTCAGGCGGGTCGCCTGGGCCAGATAGTCGAAGTCGACCCCGTCGATCGTATCGCCATAGACCACGCCGTTTTCGCTGCGCAGATCCTGATGCTGCCGGTCGTAGTTCTCGGACCCCTCGGTGATGCGCACGGCGGGAAAGCCGAGGCGCAGGAAGGCGACCTGGTCGCCACCACGGCCGTAGCGGTCTGTGCGATAGATCATCTCGACGTCGAAATTGGTCAGATAGCGGTCGGCGACGCCATCGATGAAGCGGGCCAGGTTGCGCGACGGGGAATCGACCTCGCCGCCATTGTAACGCCGGCTGTCGGCCTCGGCCTGGGTCTCAAGGGTCCGGGTGCCCTCGGCGAAAACACGGATGCGGGTGTTGTCGATGACCCCGCTCTGGCCCTCGATGTTGCCCACCATGTCATTGTTCAGATTGGCCATCACACGCCAGCCACGCTCGCGCGCGTATTCGGCTAGGATGCGGGCGCCGTGCAGGCCCTGTTCCTCGCCGGTCAGGGCGGCGTAGACGAGGGTGGCCGGGAACCGTTCCCTGGACAGCACGCGCGCGGCTTCGATCAGGGCGGCCACGCCCGAGGCGTCGTCATTGGCCCCGGGCGCGTCATCGGTCGCGTTCATGACATCGGTGACGCGCGAATCGAGGTGGCCGGTGATGACGATGACCCGATCCGGATCCGTCGTGCCGCGCTGGATCGCCACGACATTGACCACCTCGGTCGGGTTGGGGATGCGGGGCAGGGCGGTCACCGTCTGGCCGGGAAGGACGACGTCCAGACAGCCGCCGCAGTCCCGCGCAATGGCCTGGAACTCGCGTTCGACCCAGCGACGCGCAGCGCCCACGCCGCGGGTGTCGGAGTCCGTTTCGGACAGGGTGTGACGGGTGCCGAAGCCGACCATGGCCTCGACGTCGGCGCGCAGCCGTTCCGCGCGGACCTCCCCGACAAGACGGTGGATCCGGGCCTCTTCCTGCACCGTCTGGGCCGCGGCGGGGGCCGAAGCCAGGATCGCTCCGGCCAGGGCGATAGACAGCGCACGCATCGGCGACCTCACGGATTACGGAAGGCGCGGACCTTGCCGGGCAGGCGGCGGCGGGTCAACGGGCCGGGTCCACGGCTGACGCTTGCGCTTGGCGACGGCCTCGGAAACAGTGCGCCCGTCGCTCCGGAGTTTCGTCGATGCTTGCCCTCGTCCTCGCCGCCACGCTCGCCGCCAGCCCCGCGCAGTCGCGCGACCTGACCCGCACCGTCCTGACCGACGTCTGCCTGCCCTATGTGACGGGCGAGATCAGCGACATGGCCGGGGTGGAAGTGCTCGGCTTCGTCGAGACGCCCGCGCCGGAGGCCGATACGCGTACATTCCGGAGCGCGGACGAGGCCCATCTGCTGCGTCTGACAACCGAAGGCAGCGTCGCCGACGGCAACCTCAATCGGGTCTGCGTGATACAGGCGCGGCGCGGCGGCTTCGACGGGGCAAGGGCGGCCGTGCTGCCGGTCATGCGTGATCAGGGCTTTGCACCGGAGGCGGGTCTGCCGGCCAATCGTCCGATCTGGACCAAGGGCGGGTTCACCGTGTCCTTGCGCCAGAACCCGGGCGCCGCGGCCCTTGTCCGGGTGACCTTCAGCAGCCTCGACGCCGAAGGCTACTAGGCGGCTTCCAGCTGCCCGCAGACGAAGGCGACCTCGCCGGCGTTCAGCAGGCCGGCCAGCACCGGTTCGGCGTTCTCGGGCGACACGATCAGGATGAAGCCGATGCCGCAGTTGAAGGTGCGGCGCAGTTCGTGATCCGAAATCCCGCCAGTCTCGCCCATCCACTGGAAGACGTGCGGCATCGGCCAGGCGTCCCAGTCGAAGCTGGCCTGCAGGCCGTCGGCGATGCACCGCGGCGGGTTCTCGATCAGACCGCCACCGGTGATGTGGGCCGCGCCCTTGATCAGGCCGGCCTTCATCAGGGGCAGGACCGGCTTCACATAGATGCGGGTGGGCTCCATCAGCGCCTGGGCGAGCGTCCGGTCGCGGGCGAAGGGGGCGTCATCGCCCCAGGCCAGCCCAGACTTCTCAACCACCTTGCGGATGAGGGAGTAGCCGTTGGAGTGCGGGCCCGAGGAGGCGAGGCCGATGATGATGTCGCCGGCCTGCTGGCGGTCCAGATACGGCAGGGCGTGACCGCGCTCGACGGCGCCGAGCGAGAAGCCGGCAAGGTCGTAGTCGCCGCCCTGGTACATGCCGGGCATTTCGGCCGTCTCGCCGCCGACGAGGGCGCAGCCGGCCTGACGGCAGCCCTCGGCGATTCCGGCCACGACGCGCTTGGCGGCGTCGATCTCCAGCTTGCCGGTGGCGTAGTAGTCGAGGAACAGCAGGGGTTCGGCGCCCTGGGCCAGCAGGTCGTTGACGCACATGGCGACCAGGTCGACCCCGACGCCGTCATGGCGTCCGGTCTCGATGGCGATCTTCAGCTTGGTGCCGACGCCGTCGGTGGTGGCGACGATCAGCGGGTCCTCAAACCCGGCCGCCTTGAGGTCGAACAGGGCCCCGAATCCCCCCAGCGAGGCCTCTGCGCCGGGCCGGCGGGTCGATTTCGCCAGCGGCTTGATGGCGTCCACAAGCATTTCACCGGCGTCGATATCCACCCCCGCATCGGCGTAGGTCATGCCGTTGCGCAGGCTGTCGGGGGTGTCGCTCATGGGTCACGGGCCTGAATCAGTGGGCGGATTTCTGCGGCGGCTCTTGCCACAACCGTATCGCGCGGGGCTATAGCATCCGAATGACGCCGATCACCACCACCGAGGTCCTGCGCGAATTCTGCGACCGCCTCGCCAACCAGCCGTTCATCACCGTCGACACCGAATTCATGCGGGAGACGACCTACTGGCCGCGTCTGTGCCTGATCCAGGCCGCGTCGGCCACGGACGCCGCCATTATTGACCCGATGGCAGAGGGGCTGGACCTCGAACCCTTCCTCGACCTGCTGCGTGATCCGAAGATATTGAAGGTCTTCCACGCCGCGCGTCAGGACACGGAAATCTTCGTCAAACTGGGCGCCATGCCCAAGCCGATGTTCGACACCCAGGTGGCCGCCATGGCCGCCGGCTTCGGCGATCAGGTCTCCTATGAGGCGCTGGTCCGCCAGATGCTGCGGCAGGAAGTCGACAAGGGCAGCCGCTTCACCGACTGGGCCCGCCGCCCGCTGTCGGAGGCGCAGCTGGTCTATGCGTTGGGCGACGTCACCCATCTGGCCGCCTTGTATCCCAAGCTGCGCGAGCGGCTGCAGAAGGAAGGCCGTCTGGACTGGGTCATGGCCGAGATGGAGGATCTGACCGATCCGGACCTCTACGACACCGATCCTGAAAAGGCCTGGAAGCGCCTGAAGCCCAAGAAATGGTCGGCGAAATATCTGGCGGCCTTTGTCGCGACCGCGGTCTGGCGCGAGCGCACGGCGCAGGATCGCGACCAGCCGCGCGGCCGCATCCTGAAGGACGAGGCGATTGACGAGATCGCGGCCCAGGGCCCGACCGACCCCGATGCCTTCAACCGCCTGCGTTCGGTGCCCAAGGGCTTCGGCGCCTCGCGCCTCGGGTTGGAGTTGTCGGCGGAGCTGAAGCGGGTGCTGGCGGACCCGGAGGCCCATGCGCCCAAGCTGGACCGCCCGGCCCACAACCAGCCGGCGCCGCCGTCGGTGGTCGAACTGCTGAAGGTGCTGCTCAAGGCCAAGAGCGACAACGCCGGCGTGGCGACCAAGCTGCTGGCCAATGTCGCGGACCTCGAGAAGATCGCGCTCGACGACGAGGCCGACGTCGACGCTCTCAAGGGCTGGCGTCGTCAGCTGTTCGGCGAGGACGCGCTGAAGCTCAAGCGCGGCGAGATCGCCCTGGTGCTGAACGGGGCGCGGGTCGAGGTCGTCGAGATCGAATAGTCGCTCAGGCGGTGAGGGCGGCGATTTCCCGGGTCAGGTTGGCGCGCCCCTGTGCTTCGTACCGGGCGGCCCAAGCTGGATCAGCGAACAGACGCGGGCTTTGCAGGAAACGGCTCATCACGGCGGCGCGTCCGGGCCGGTAGAGCGCCTCCGGCACATGGATGTATTCCTGCCGGATGGCCTCCGCATAGGCGTCATAGCGGGCCGGCTCAGCGCCGAGAATCGACAGGTCGATCGAGACGAGGCGGGCGCCGAGGGTGTCGCCGGCCTCGACTGAATGTCCCGCCGTCAGCAGGATAAGGCGCTCAACCTCCGCGACGAACTCGGGGGCCGCGCCGTCCGCTAGCAGGCGTGCACGCGCCAGCCGGGCGCTTCCGGCCTCGTTGTCATGGCGCGTCGCGTCATAGATCGCGTCGTGAAACCAGATGGCGGCGTCCATCAGCGCCCGCCGGTCGTCGTCCATGTCCGTCGAGGCGGCGACCTGCGCCAGACAGTCCTCGATGTGGACCATGGTGTGATAGCGCCGGTGCGGCTCGCTGTAGCGCGCGATCAGCTCATCGCGAACCGCACCGGAGATCATGGCCTCAGTTCACCGTCGCCTTGACGATCTTGCCCGGCGAGCGGGGCGGTTCGCCCTTGGGCAGGGCATCGACGTGTTCCATGCCTTCGATGACCTCGCCCCAGACGGTGTACTGGCCGTCGAGGAAGGAGGCGTCGTCCAGGCAGATGAAGAACTGGCTGTTGGCGCTGTTGGGGTCCGAGGTGCGGGCCATGGAGCAGACGCCGCGGGCGTGACGCTCTTTCGAGAATTCGGCCTTCAGGTTCGGCTTCTTCGAGCCCGAGGTGCCGGTGCCGGTCGGATCGCCGCCCTGGGCCATGAAGCCGGCTATGACGCGGTGGAAGACGACGCCGTCATAGAAGCCTTCGCTCGCCAGCTCGGTGATGCGGGCGACATGGCCGGGGGCCAGGTCGGGGCGAAGCTTGATGACTACGTCGCGGTCGGCGCCGTCGCCGGTGTCGAGGGAAAAGGTCAGGGTCTGGTCGGCCATCGGCGCGCTCCTTGTGAATTATCGCGGGTCCATAGCCCGCAAACCCGCCGGGGGCTATGTGGATGCGATGACCGACGAAGAAAAGCCCGCTGAACGCCGACGGATGGTGCGCCCGCCCACGGGCGGGACCGCCGCCGGCCGCGGCATGGGCACCAAGATGAAGACGGCGGACACCAAGTCGATGTCCAGCCAGCAGTGGATCAAGCGCCAACTGTCCGACAAATGGTCCGAGCGCGCCCGCGCAGAGGGCTGGCGCAGCCGCGCGGCCTTCAAACTGCTGGAGATCGATGACCGGTTTCATCTGATCAAACAGGGCAGCCGGGTTATCGATCTTGGCGCGGCGCCGGGCGGCTGGGCCCAGGTCGCGGTCAAGCGCGGCGCCGTCGCGGTCGTTGGCGTTGATCTGCTGCCGGTCGAGCCGGTGCCCGGCGCGATCATGATCCAGGCTGACTTCACCCATCCGGGGGTCGATCAGCAGATGATGGACCTGCTGGGCGGCGCGCCCGATCTGGTCCTGTCCGACATGGCTCACAACACCGTCGGCCACCGCCAGACGGATCACCTGAAGATCATCGCCCTGATCGAGATCGCCGCCGACTTCGCCATCCGGACCCTGAAGCCGGGCGGGCATTTCGTGTCGAAGAATTTTCAGGGCGGCGACGCCGGCGGCGTGCTGGCCCGGCTGCGGGCCGAGTTCGAGACGGTCAAATACGTCAAGCCGGAGTCCAGCCGGAAGGACAGCGCCGAGGTGTTTCTCGTGGCGATGAACCGGCGCTAGGCCGAGGCCATCTCCGCCGCCCGGGCCGCCTTGCGCGCCTCGATCCGGGTCCAGACCCGATCATGAACGGTGAAGAAGACCGTCTGCACCAGCGGCTCGATGATGCCGATGGCCAGCGCGACGCGCCAGTTCTGGGTCAGGGCGAAGGCGACGGTCACGGCCACGACGAAATGCATCAGACCGTAGGTTACGGATTTGACCGCGATCTGGCTGAACGAGCGGGGCAGGGCGTGGCTGTGGCCGTGATGGCCATGGGCGCGGGTCTGTTCCTCGGGCGCCATGATCTGCAGGCGGGCGGTGAAGGCTTCGGACGCCTCCTCGAGGCTGGAGAGCATCCGCCGACGCTCTATCCGGTGCCAGACGCGGTCGTGGATGGAATAGGCGATGGTCTGGAAGAAGGGCTCGACCACCCCGACCGCCAGGGCCACCCGCCAGTCGCGCGTGATGGCGAAGGCCACCAGGATGGCGACCACCAGGTGCATCACGCCATAGCTCGCGATCTTGAGCGCGAGGCGGCGGGCGGTGCTGATGAGCATTCGGACCATAGGTCTCCCAGATGTGGGTCGGGCGCCGCATCCGGCAAGCCAATTGTTCTTATCGTGAGGATAAGGCCGGGCGGGCCTTGCCGTTCCGCGCTGCAACACGTTATACGCGGCCCGCAAAACGGAGACTCCTCATGGAGATACGCGAAGGGCTCACCTTCGACGATGTTTTGCTGGAACCCGGCCCGTCCGAGATCATGCCCGCCGAGGCGGACGTCTCCACGAAGCTGACCCGCGACATCAGGCTGAACATCCCGCTGACCTCGTCCGCCATGGACACGGTCACCGAAAGCCGGCTGGCCATCGCCATGGCCCAGGCCGGCGGTCTGGGCATCCTCCACCGCAATATGACGGTCGAGGAACAGGCCGACATGGTCCGCGAGGTCAAACGCTATGAAAGCGGCATGGTCATCAATCCGGTGACCATCACGCCGCAGACGACGCTCGGTGAAATCCGCGCCATCGTGGCCAAGCGGAAGATTTCGGGCTTCCCGGTGGTCGATCCTGAGACCGGCAGGCTGGTCGGCATCCTGACCAACCGCGACATGCGGTTCGACACCGATCCGAATCGCAAGGCCATCGAGCTGATGACCACGGGCGACCTGGTCACCGTGCGCGAGGGCGCAGGACGGGACGAGGCGCGCGCCCTGCTGCGTGACCGCAAGATCGAGCGGGTCATCGTCGTCGACGAGGACTATCGCGCCACCGGCCTGATCACGATGAAGGACATCGAGAAGGCCCAGGCCCACCCCCACGCGGCCAAGGACGATCAGGGCCGGCTGCTGGTCGGCGCGGCCTCGACCGTCGGCGACGCGGGCTATGAGCGGGCCATGGCGCTGGCGGAGGCGGGCGTGGACGTGGTCGTCATCGACACCGCCCACGGCCATTCGATCCAGGTCTCGCGCGTGGTCGAGCGGATCAAGCGCGAGTCCAACCGCATCCAGATCATCGCCGGCAATGTCGCCACCCATGACGCCGCCCGCGCCCTGATCGACGCGGGCGCAGACGCGGTGAAGGTCGGCATCGGTCCGGGCAGCATCTGCACCACCCGCATCGTCGCGGGCGTCGGCGTGCCGCAGCTGACCGCCATCATGGAAGCGGCCCGCGCGGCGAAGGAGTCCGGCGCGCCGGTCATCGCCGACGGCGGCATCAAATATTCGGGCGACCTGGCCAAGGCCATCGCGGCCGGGGCGTCCTGCGCCATGATGGGCTCAATGTTCGCCGGCACGGACGAAAGCCCGGGCGAGGTCTTCCTGTACCAGGGCCGGTCCTACAAGTCGTACCGCGGCATGGGCTCTGTCGGGGCGATGGGGGCCGGCTCGGCCGACCGCTATTTCCAG
>NZ_DDRM01000037.1:144030-177215 GCF_002343105.1 Brevundimonas sp. UBA2416 | reverse complement strand
CTGGTGCCCGAAGGCATCGAGGGCCAGACGCCCTACAAGGGGCCGATCGCTCCGGTGCTGCACCAGATGGTCGGCGGTCTTCGGGCGGCCATGGGCTATGTCGGCGCCGCCACCATCGCGGACCTTCAGGACCGCGCGCGCTTTGTGCGCATCACCGGCGCCGGCCTGCGGGAGAGCCACGTCCATGACGTGATGATCACGCGTGAAGCGCCCAACTATCGTCAGGGATGAGCGGGGAGGCTCAAGCCATGGATATGACGCCTGAATTCATCATGTTGGCGTTCACGCTGATGCTGGCGATCGTCCAGATCGGCTGGGCCGGTGCAGCGCGGACCGCCGAGCTGGGCGCGAAGTGGAATGCAGGACCGCGCGACGGCGACACGCCGCCGCCGGGCAAGCTGGCCGGCCGCCTGATCCGGGCCCAGGCCAATCTGTTCGAGACCCTGCCGCTGTTCGCCGCCGCCGTGATCATGGCGCATATCGCCGGTAAGGACGGGCAACTGACCTTTATCGGCACACACCTCTACTTCTTCGGGCGGCTGATCTATCTGCCGCTCTACGCTTTCGGCATTCCCTATGTTCGCAGTCTGGTCTGGCTCGTTGCCCTGGCCGGACTGGTCATGGTGATCGCCGCCCTTTTCGTCTGAAAGCCCGCATTGACCCCAGCCGCCCGCCTCGCCGCCGCCGCCTCCGTCCTGGACAGCATCGCCCAGGGCCGCGCCCCCGCCGAGGTGGTGATCAAGGCCTGGGGAGCCGCCAACCGCTACGCGGGGTCCGGCGACCGCCGCGCCGTCGCCGAGCGCGTCTATCAGGTGCTGCGCGCGCGCGGCCGGCTGGTCGCCGCCATGGGCGGCCGTGAGGACGGACGGGCGCTGGTCGTCGGGGCGCTCGCCTTCCTCGACAAGCTGTCGCTGGAAGAGATCGAGGCCCTGCACTCGGGTGAGGGCTACGGCCCGCGGCCCCTGTCGAAGCAGGAACGGGCCCGGATCGCGGCGGGGGAAGGCGACCTTCCCGAAACCGCGACGGACCTGCCGGCCTTCGTGGTCGAGGACCTGAAGGCGACCTTCGGCGACCGCTGGGGCGAGGAAGCCGCCGGGCTGATGGCGCGGGCGCCGGTCGATCTGCGGGTCAATACGGCGAAGACCACCGTTGAGGCCGCTCGCGCCGAACTCAAGGCGACCGGCCTGACGCCCGAGCGCACGCCGTGGTCCGCCGTGGGCCTGCGGCTGCCATCGGAACCCGCGCCGAACGTGCAGGCGCTGGACGCCTTCAACGCCGGCCGCATCGAGATTCAGGACGAGGGCAGCCAGCTGACCGCATGGGTGGCCGGCGCCGGCCTGTCGTTCACGCGGGACAGCATCGTCATCGACTATTGCGCGGGCGGCGGCGGCAAGACGCTGGCGCTGGCGGTGCAGGGCCTGCCCGCGGCCGATCCGGCCCGGGTGGCCGCGCCCAGCCCCGCCGGCTGGTCGCCGACCGGCGCTGACGAGCTGGCGGCGGCGAAATCCGCCCCGGCGGCCGCGCCGATGCGGCTGATCGCCTGCGACGTGGTGCAGAAGCGGCTCGACAACATCCGCCCGCGCCTGTCCCGCGCCGGCGTCGCCGCCGACCTGCGGCTGATCGGCCAGAACGGCGGCGGGGTGGAGGAGTTCAACGGCAAGGCCGATCTGGTCTTCGTCGACGCGCCCTGCAGCGGCTCCGGCGCCTGGCGCCGCCGGCCCGAGGACGCTTGGCGTCTGAAGGCCGACGAGATTGAGCGGTTGCATGCCCTGCAACTGCGCATCCTCGGTCAGGCCGCCGCCTTGGTTAAGCCGGGCGGGCGGCTGGTCTATGTCACCTGTTCGGTGCTGGCGCGCGAGAATGAGGCCGTCGCCGACGCCTTCGAGGCGGCCCACAAGGGCTTCCAGCCCCTGCCGGTCGCCGACGTGCTGGCGGCCCCGACGCTCACCGACGCCGCGCGCACGCGTTTGGCCGGGGCCGCCACGGGCGGCCGCCTGCGGCTGTCCCCGGCGTCGACCGGCACCGACGGCTTCTTCGTGGCCCTCTACGAGCGGCGGGCGTGAGCCGGGACTGGACCCTTTCCAGCTTCGGTCCGAAGACCGCCCTCTGCGTCATCGCCGCCGAGCCCGAATACGGCCCGGCGCTGCGCGAGCGCATCCGCCCGCTGATCACCGGCGTCGGTCCGGTCGAGGCCGCGGCCGGGGTCGCCCAGGCGCTGGCGATCTTGCAGGCTGAAGGCTCCCTGGTGGACGTGGTGGTTTCGCTTGGTTCGGCCGGTTCGCGCACCCTCGACCATGCCCGCGTCTATCGGGTGACCGAAGTCAGCTACCGCGACATGGACGCCAGCGTGCTGGGCTTCCCCAAGGGGGAGACGCCGTACCCGCGCCTGCCGGCCGTCCTGCCGCTGGCCGACGGCCCCGCCGCACTGCCGACGGCCCGGCTGGCGACGGGCGCAAGCGTCGTCTCCGGCGCCGGCTATGATGCGGTCGACGCCGACATGGTCGACATGGAGACCTTCGCCGTGGTCCGCGCCGCCGCCCGGTTCGGCGTGCCGGTGATCGGCCTGCGCGGCGTCTCGGACGGCCGCACGGACCTGTCCCGCCTCGAACACTGGACCGACGCCCTGGCCGAGATCGATCTCCGGCTGGCCGAGGCGCTCGACCTGCTGCATGACCAATTCACGCCTGTTCTCACGGAGCCCGCATGACCGCCCCCGCTGATCACCAGAAGGTCCTGATCGTCGATTTCGGCAGCCAGGTCACCCAGCTGATCGCCCGGCGCCTGCGCGAGGCGAGCGTCTATTGCGAGATCCATCCCTACGCCAAGGCGGAGGCCGCGCTGGCCGCCATGAGGCCGCAGGCGATCATCCTGTCGGGCGGACCCGAGAGCGTGCACGAGGAGGGCAGCCCGCGGGCGCCTCAGGGCGTATTCGAGGCCGGCGTCCCCGTGCTGGGCATCTGCTACGGCGAGATGACCATGTGCGAGCAACTGGGCGGCAAGGTCGAGGGCGGGCATCACCGCGAATTCGGCCGTGCGGAAATCACCGTCGAGAAGGCCTCGCCCCTGCTGGCCGATCTGGCCCCGGTCGGTGAGGACGAGACAGTCTGGATGAGCCATGGCGACAAGATCGTCGCCATCCCGGCCGGGTTCGACGTCGTCGCCTCCTCGCCGGGCTCGCCCTATGCCGTCATCGCGGACGAGACGCGCCGGTTCTACGGCGTCCAGTTCCACCCCGAGGTGATGCACACCCCGCGCGGCGCGACGATGCTGAAGAACTTCACCCACGGCATCGCCGGGCTGAAGGGCGACTGGACCATGGCCGCCTATCGTGACGAGAAGATCGCCCAGATCCGCGAACAGGTCGGCTCGGCGAAGGTCGTCTGCGGCCTGTCGGGCGGCGTCGACAGCTCGGTGGCCGCGGTGCTGATCCACGAAGCCATCGGCGATCAGCTGACCTGCGTCTTTGTCGATACCGGACTGCTGCGGAAGGACGAGGCCAAACAGGTCACGACGCTCTTCCGGGAGCACTACAACATTCCCCTGATCCACGTTGATGCGTCGAAGGAATTTCTTGGCGCGCTGGCCGGTCAGTCCGACCCCGAGACAAAACGCAAGACCATCGGCCGGGTCTTCATCGAGATCTTCGACCGCGAGGCCGGCAAGATCGAGGGGGCCGAATTCCTCGCCCAGGGCACCCTCTATCCCGACGTGATCGAGAGCGTGTCGTCGTCCAGCGGCAAGGCCCACGTCATCAAGAGCCACCACAATGTCGGCGGCCTGCCCGACTTCATGAAGCTGAAGCTGGTCGAGCCGCTGCGCGAGCTGTTCAAGGACGAGGTCCGCGCCCTCGGCCGCGAGCTGGGCCTGACCGACGCCTTCGTGGGCCGCCACCCCTTCCCGGGGCCGGGCCTGGCCATCCGCATCCCCGGCGAGATCACGCCGGACGCCGTCGAGACCCTGCAGCAGGCCGATGCGATCTATCTGGAGGAGATCCGCAAGGCCGGCCTCTACGACAGCATCTGGCAGGCCTTCGCCGTCCTGCTGCCGGTCAAGACGGTCGGTGTGATGGGCGACGCCCGCACCTATGAGAAGGTGCTGGCGCTGCGCGCGGTGACCTCGACCGACGGCATGACCGCCGACTTCTTCGAATTCCCGTGGGATGTGCTGGGCCGCTGCGCCACTCGTATCGTCAATGAGGTACGAGGCGTGAACCGGGTGGTCTATGACGTGACGTCCAAGCCGCCGGGAACGATTGAGTGGGAATAGTCCGGGGCTTTCGGAGCCTTTCGGCGGCGCTTTCGAAAACGTCGCTAAAACGCTGACTTACAAGATAAATACCTTCGCTTCCTTTCGACATCGTTCGAGGGGCAGCGAAGCCGTGCGTCGGTCTTCCTGACGGTCTCGCGCCCATTGCTTCCGGCGACTCCGATTCATACCGTCATAGGGCCGACGGCGGCCTGACGGTCTTTTTCCCAGCCAAAGCTCTGATTTTGCACAAGAAAAAGTCTCCGAAAGACCCCGAAAGCGCCTGACGGTCTTTTGGAGTGATTTTGGCATGCTTACGGACGCGGAACTGCGCAATTTGCGCGGAAAACCAAAGCCTTACAAAAAGACCGACAGGGACGGCCTGTACGTCCTCGTAACACCGTCAGGCGGGGTCTCCTTCAAGTACGACTATCGCTTCAACGGGCGGCGCGAGACGGTCACCTTCGGCGCCTACGGCCCGGCCGGTCTGTCGCTCGCCAAGGCCCGCGAACTTGTGCTCGACGCCAAGCGGAGCATCGCCGAGGGGGTCTCGCCGGCGCTCGAGAAACAGCGGGCCAAGCGACGGCGGGCGGAGGCGCGCAGCTTCGGTCACGCGGCGCGCCGGTGGATGGATCACGCGCCGATGGCGGACAGCACCCGCAACATGCGCCGGTCGATCTTCAACCGCGAGGTGCTGCCGCAGTGGGAGAACCGGCTGCTGGGCGAGATCACGCCGGACGATCTGCGGGCGCACTGCAAGACGATCGTGGAGCGCGGCGCGCCGGCGACGGCCATCCACGTGCGCGACATCGTCAAACAGATATACGCCTGGGCCATTCTGCACGGCGAGAAGATCGACAATCCCGCCGACGGGGTCGGGCCGGCGTCGATCGCCACCTTCCGGCCGCGGGACCGGTCGCTGTCGCCGACCGAGATCCGGATCATGCTGGGTCTGCTCGGCGACGTGGCGACCCTGCCGACCATCCGGCTGGGGCTGAAGTTCGTGCTGTTGAGCATGGTGCGCAAGAGCGAGCTGCAGGACGGGACCTGGGACGAGGTCGATTTCGCCAACGCCGTCTGGTCGATCCCGAAGGAGCGGATGAAGCGGTCGCGGCCGCACAACGTCTACCTCTCGGCCCAGATGCTCGACATCCTGATCGCGCTGAAGACCTGCGCCGGCAACTCGCGCTACATCCTGCCGTCCCGCTACGACGCCGACGCGCCGATGTCGCGGGCGACCTTCAACCGGGTGACCAGCGCCATCGCCGAGCGGGCGCGCGACAGGGACCTGCCGCTGGAGCCCTTCACCGTCCACGATCTGCGCCGGACCGCCTCGACGCTGCTGCACGAAATGGGCTTCAACTCGGACTGGATCGAGAAAGGCCTCGCCCACGAGGAGCGCTCCTCGCGCGGCGTCTACAACAAGGCCGAGTTCGAGGCGCAGCGGCGTCACATGGCGCAGCAGTGGTCGGACGCAGTCGACGCCTGGGAGGCCGGCCGGGCGTTCACGCCGGTGCTGACGATCCCGGAGTCCGCCGGTCCCCGCTTCGACCCGCGTCTCTGACGGGGCGGGTGATCCGTTTGCGGACGTCCGGGGCCGGGGCGCGGCGGATCGGCTGGGCCCGGCGCAGCGCCAGCCAGGCCTCGACCTCGGCCAGATCCCAGACGACGCAGCGCGGCGTGAGGAGAAACCGCCGCGGGAACTGGCCGCGCTGCTCCATCTCCCAGATGGTGCTGTCAGCCAGCGGCACCATCTGGCGCAGCTCGGGCTTCTTGATCGTTCGACGCAGGGGCGGTTGTGCCTGGACCATCGGGGTCTCCTTCGTTTCGGGAATCGAAGTCGAAAGACGGCGAAGGGGAAACCCGAAGGCGGACGGTGGGGAGGTTGCGGGACCGGGAGCCGGCCGGTCCGTCTCAGGTTCAGCGGGCGGCCGCGTCTGGGGTCTCCAGGCTCTCGATTGCCGCCCAGCGGCCGGCGCGCTTCTCGACCACGAAGCGCGCGGACGCGCCCTCGAACTCCGGCACGTCGCCGTCCCGAAACCAGATCCATGGCCGCGAACGGCTGCCTGGACGCACGAAGTAAGATCGGCGCGACCCGACGGTCTGCCATTCGATCAGGACAGTCTTGCGGTAGGCCATGTCGGAACAAAGGGCGAACACGCAGGGCGGGTCAATGCGGTTCCGGCCTGACGATGGTCGCGAGGACAGGTTGTCCACCGTCGCGGGATCGGACTGAGCGAGGCCTGGAGGCAGCGCTCGACGCCGCCGACAGGCCGAACAGGGCTAAGGGCTCCGCCCTCGCGCGGGTCAGGGTGAAGCGGCTTCGCCGCCGGACCGGCCGGGCTCCCCAACCTTCCGCGCCGGCGATGATCGTCATGACCGTCATTGGGGGTCAGGCTTGTGCAGGTCGGGCGATCCCCCTCCGGCCGGTCCGCCCTGGCCCTTGCTACCCCGGTCTCGCCGACGGGCAGGGTTTCAGGCGCGCAGTTCGCGTGCCTGCAACCCATGCCCAAAGGAGGCAGACATGACGGCTCAATCCACTCAAGCTCTCGAAACGGCGGCGGCTGACGCCGCCGCCGTGGCCGCTGCGGAGCCCGCGCATGGCGCGGAGATCGTGGTTCCGCTGAACCGGTTGAAGGCGTCGCCGAGGAACGCCCGCAAGGTGAGGCACAGCGACGCCGGGATCGAGGCGCTGGCGGCGTCGATCAAGGCCAAGGGGGTGTTGCAGCCGCCCGTGGTCGAGGTCGAGCGGGACGGGGAGGGGGTTCCAACCGGGGCCTACCTCGTCACCATCGGCGAGGGGCGGCGGCAGGCGCTGCGGCTGCTCTCCAAGCGCAAGGCGATCAAGCGCACCCATCCGGTGCGGGTCATCGTGGACGCCGACAACGACGCCCACGAGATCAGCCTGGACGAGAACATCACCCGCGAGGCCATGCACCCCGCCGACCAGTTCGAGGCCTTCCGGCGGCTGGCCGAGGAGAAGGGCTACGGCCCCGAGGAGATCGGCGCCCGGTTCGGGGTGTCGGCCCATGTGGTGCGCCAGCGGTTGCGGCTCGGGGCGGCGGCGCCGGAGTTGATGGCGGCCTATCGCGAGGGGGCGCTGGCGCTCGACCAGCTGACCGCCTTCTGCGTCAGCGAGGACCGGGAGCGGCAGCGGCAGGTGCTGGAGCAGATCGGCCCTCATACGCCCGCCTACGCCATCCGCCGGGCCATGACCGAGGCCAAGGTGCGGGTCGATGACCGGCGCGCCCGCTTCGTCGGCGTCGAGACTTACGAGGCGGCGGGCGGCTCGGTGCTGCGCGACCTGTTCACCGAGGACGGCGGCGGCTGGCTGGAGGACCCCGTGCTGCTCGACCGGTTGGTCGGCGACAAGCTGGCCGGGCTGGCCGACGAAGCCCGCCAGCGCGAGGGCTGGAAATGGGCCGAGGTCATCATCGACTACCCGGACCTCTCCGGCTTCGGGCGGGTCTATCCCGTCGCGGTCGAGCGCTCGGAGGCGGACGCCGCCGCCATCGCCGCCCTGTCGGCGGAATACGACCGGCTCGTCTCGGAAACCGACGCGGCGGAGATGCTGCCGCCCGAGGTGGACGCCCGGCTTGAGGAGATAGACGCGGCCTTGCAGGCCTTCGGCCCCGAATACGACTACACGGCGGACGCCAAGGGCCGCGCCGGGGTCATGGTCCTGCTCGGCCATGACGGCCTCGCCCGCTTCGAGCGCGGTCTGGTCCGGGCGGAGGATATCGCCAAGGAGCCGCCGCCGTGGGCGGAGGAGGGCCGAGCGGAGGAAGGCGCGTCCGACGCCGCCGGGGCGGACGGAGCCGGAGCAGCGGCCGGGGAGGGGGCGGGAGACGCCGACGCCCTTGGGGCGGACGCCGGGGCCCGTCTGGCGCCGCTGTCGGATCGGCTGGTGATGGACCTGACCGCGCACCGGACCATGGGCCTGCGCGACGCGGTGCAGGCCGATCCCGCCGCCGCCCTGTCGGTCGTGGTCCACGCCATGGCGCTGGAGGTCTTCTATCCCGGCTACGGCCTGTGGACGCCGCTGCAGCTTCGGCTGACGGTGAGCGGTCTGGAGCGGCTGGCCCCCGATGTGTGGAACCGTCCCGCCGGACGCCGGGTCGGCGACCGGCGCGAGGCTTGGGGCGCGCGCCTGCCCGAGCGGCCCGAGGCCCTGTGGCCCGTCGTCGCCGCCTTGGCACCGTCGGAGCAACTGGACCTGATGGCCTGTTGCGCCGGGCTCGGCGTTCACGCCGTGCGCGACCCGCACGACCGGCGGCCCGGCGTTCTGGCGCAGGCCGAGACGCTGGCTACGGCGGTCGGCCTCGACATGACCGGGACGTGGTCGGCCACGGCGGCCAGCTATTTCTTGCGCGTTCCCAAGGCGCGGGTGCTGGAGGCGGTGACCGAGGCGGTCGGCGCTGAGGAGGCGGCCCGCATCGCCGGGCTGAAAAAGGCCGACATGGCCGAGGCCGCCGAAGGGTTGGTCGAGGGCCGGGGCTGGCTGCCGCCGCTGCTGCGCACCGCGCCGCCGGCTGAGGAGGGCGACGGGGACGAAGCCGAGGCCGAGCCCGGGTCGCAAGCGGAGCCGGACGACGCGGCCCCGCAGGCGACCGGGGACGGCTGGTCGTTCGCGGCCGAGTGACGAAAGGCCCTTGAGCCCGACAGGCCGCGCGTCCTTCCGGGGCGCGCGGCCCATCCTCGCGACCGCCCCCCGGCGCTCGCGCCCCCTGCGGCGGCGCTCGCGCGGCGACGGCGGCCAGAAGGCGACGACGGCGATGAAGGGGAGGGGCGATAACCGCGAACACCGCGCCGGTGCCGCCTTTGCGATATGACAGAGGTCCGATGCGCTTTCTGATTCCCGTCCTGCTGCTCCTCGCCGCCTGCACGCCGGCGGAGCCGACCGTCGTCGGGCGGGCCTCGGTGATCGACGGCGACACCCTCGAAATCCACGACCGGCGCATCCGGCTGTGGGGCGTGGACGCGCCCGAGGGGCGGCAGTCGTGCGACGGCGCCGATGGACGCGCGTACCGCTGCGGCCAGTCGGCGGCGAACCGGCTCGACGCGCATCTGCGGGACCGGACGGTCGCTTGCTTCGAGGAGGACACGGACCGCTACGGCCGCATGGTCGCCCGGTGCGAGGTCGGCGGCGAGGACGTGGGCGCCTGGCTGGTGCGGCAGGGGCTGGCGGTCCGCTACGCCCGCTACGCCGGAAACGCCTATGTCGCCGAGGAAGCGGCGGCCCGCGCCGCAGGCGTCGGCGTCTGGGCAGGGCCGTTCACCAACCCCGAGGACTGGCGCCGGGCGCGCCGGGGCGGGGCGTGATGTGCGGGCGAGGGGCCGGATCGGCGCTTGCGGAGCGGCGCCCCATCGGGGAGACTCCCGGACAATGAAGAAGAGCCTTGATCATCTGCCGCCGCGCAAGCAGGTGGAATTGCGCCGGGTCGTGGAGATCATCCAGGAGTCGTTCGCGGCCGCCGTCGCCACGCGCCGGGCCGCCCGGCTCAAGAACGGCCGCATCCTCAAGATCATCCTCTACGGCTCCTATGCGCGCGGGGACTGGGTGCACGATCCGGTGGGGCGGTATTTCTCGGACTTCGACCTGCTGGTGGTGGTCGACCACGAGGATCTGACCGACGGCGAGTTCTGGCACGACGCCGAGAACCGCCTGATGCCCGGCGAGACCCTGATCCGCACCCCCGTGAGTCTGATCGTGCACAGCCTGGACGACGTCAACGAACAGCTCGACCGGGGCCGCTACTTCTTCGCCGACATCCTGCGCGAGGGGGTGCTGCTCCACGACACGCCGGGGGCGAAGCTGCACAAGCCGGCGGACCTGAAGGCGAAGGCGGCGCTGGTGGAGGCCGAAGGCTTCTTCGCAGAATGGATGTCGAGTTCGGCGGAGTTTCAAGCGGGAGCCCGGTTCTACCAAGAGCGCGGGAACCACAAGTTAGCGGCCTTCAGCCTGCACCAAGCGGCAGAGCACCTTTACCACTGCATCCTGTTGGTGGTGACGCTCTACAGCGGCAAGGCGCACAACCTCGCCTTTCTGCGAAAGAAGTGCGAGGCCGTCGATGCCCGGCTGGCCGAGGCCTGGCCGAGGGAGACCAAGTTCGAGCGCCGTTGCTTCGAGCTCCTGCGCGAGGCCTATGTGAAGGCCCGATACTCGAAACACTACAAGATCACCGCCGAGGAACTGGCGTGGCTGACCGAACGCGTCGAGGTGCTCCGTCGCCTGGCCGAGGCGGTCTGCCGCGAGCGTCTCGAACAGCTTCGACTGCTGGCGGCCGACGAGGCTTGATCGCGGAACGGCTTCGCGGCAACGAACGGACATGAACGATCAACACCGCCTCGAAGCCCTTCTCGACCTTGTCGACCCCGAGCGAACGGAAGACCCGGACCGGAGCCGTAGGCTCGCGGTGTTCGGTCTTGCGCGGGACTCGGGCCGGGCCGGATACCGGCCCACCACGGCGGGGTGGAACCTGCTTGGTGCGCGAGGTGCGCGGTTCAGGGCGCCGAACGAAGGCTGACGGCGGGGACCGCCAAGGTCCACTAGTGACTCAACACAGCGGTTGGCAACGTCCGCTTTCGGACAGGGTGCAGCGACCAGCCGCCGATGCGCAGGTCTGACTGATTGGAGCTAGTGTGGACATAGGCTGTGTCTTCGATGTGCACCGCGACGACGATCGCTGGGACGACTGATCGAGACAGGTTCGGAACGGCCCGGAAGCGGCAAACCTTGGCTTCAGGGTCGTTTCACGTTCAGTCTTCGCCCCACATTCGAAGAAGGTTTCCAATGGTCTTGTCGAGGACCAGGGAGTCCTCGTCTCGCGCACCGCCGCGAAGACGCTCCAGATCGAAGAGCACCTCTCTCTGATCCTGCCGGCGGATCAGACTCTGGACCCAACCCACACACGCCAATCGAATACCGGCAGTTACGGGCGTCACCCGGTGCAGGAGGCCCGTCGGGTAAACGACGACCGAGCCCGCTTGCGGGCGGAACTCACGATCGCCATCCAGGCTCCGGATGAGGAGCGCGCCACCAATGTAGGTGTCCGGATCGGACAGGAAGACGGTGAAGCTGACGTCGGTTCGCAGCGGCCAGCCTGTAGGGTCGTGCATGGCTGCGTTGTCTGCGTGAAGTCCATACTGCTGGCCGGGTCCATACCGGGAGAACAGCAAACTGCTCCAGCGGACGGGACGGACGAGGCCTTTTACGACAGGATGCATCTCAAGGGAGCGTTTTACTCGATGGCCTAAGGCGATGACCTCCGGATCATCGCCTCTGGCCTGCTCGTTATGTTTGACCTTCGCTGCCGCCGTGCCGGCGGTGCGTTCGCCGCTCCTGAAGGGGGCTCGTTCCAGCACCTCGCGGATCGCGGCCAACTCCTCCCGGGCCAAGGCGTCTTCAACGACGATCAACTGCACCTCCGTTAGACGATCGCCCGGATCGAGGGGCGGTCGATTGTCTACCGCATGGCGTTCAACCATCACACGACCCCTGACGTTCGGCGGGTCCTTAAAGGAAGTTGATATGGAATGGTTCGCGCCAGACTACGTGTGGCCCATCGTCGGGTCTATCACCGCTGGAGCCCTGATCGGGTTTGAGCGGCAGTATCGCGGAGCTCCGGCGGGGTTCCGTACGCACATTCTCGTCGCACTGGCCTCTGGCCTCCTCATGCTGGCCGCGGTGCATCAGATCCGCTGGTTGAGCGATACCCCGCTTGAGATCATCCGGATCGACCCGGTCCGCATGGCGCACGGCATACTCACCGGGATCGGTTTCCTGGGCGCCGGGGTCATTTTCCGGGAAGGCTTTTCTGTCCGCGGCCTTACGACTGCGGCCTCGCTGTGGATCACCTCGGCCTTGGGAACGCTCTACGGAATAGGCTTCTATGGGCTTGCGATCGGCGGCACGGTCGCCACCATCGCCGTGCTTGGGGCCGTGACCCTTACGGAATCCCTGCTCCCTCAGCGCGCCTATCTGGATATCCGCGCGCGCTATCGCCGGTCGGAACGCGTTACGGAGGCCGAGTTTCGCGAGATCCTCCTTCAGCACGGGCTGAAAGCCCTCTCGGTCAGCACCTCGATTGACGACGACATCATCGCCTTTGAGGCAACCTGCCAATGTCACGGGGCGCCAAAAACGGAAGCCCTCACGAATGCTTTTGCAGACAATCAGGTCGTCCAAGGCTTCAGCATCTCGCGGCACGTCTGATGCACGACAGTTCAACTCGTCATGAGTCACCTGCCGAACTGCTACGACGTTCGCGGATCAGAGCGGGCAAGGTCCCGTCTCGCTCGGAGACGCACTGGGCTCGGCTGGTGCGCGTGCCTGCGCTTGCGCTTGTGGTGTTTTCACTCTCCGAAACCCTGCCGATCCCGGTGGCGGGATTCTCCGCTCTGCTCGCGGTCCCACTGATATTGATCTCCGGGCATCTTCTGCTCGCTGGAGACCACAAGCCGCTGCCTGACTTTCTGCTCCGGCGAAAACTTGATCCCCGGCTCGTGCGCCTCGTCACTGGCAAAGCCGGGAGGCTTCTTCTCAGGATCGAAGCGGTCTCACGGCCACGCCTTCGATCGCTGGTGAACCAGCAGAGGGTGCTGGCGGGTGTCTGCCTGCTACTGGCGCTCATCGTCGCATTGCCGATCCCGTTTTTCAACATGCCGCCGGCGATCTGCCTGCTTATCGTGTCCGTGGGCATGCTTCAGCGCGATGGCGTTCTGGCCTTGGCCGGCGCCGCGGGGTGGTCGTCATGCTCGGCGCGGGCGTTCTGCTGGTCGACACCCTCGTCAGGCGGCTTGCTCCCTGAGGCACTTTGCCGGCAGCGCTTGCCAGCTGACAGCTACACCTCCATCCTTACAGTGCGGACCGGGCCCCTCTGGCTCTGACTGGCCTGTGTGCCGGTTGCGGCGATGTCGGACGCGCCATGTTCATCGAGGCCCGATCCTGCTTTCCGCCATCGCGCCTCTCATCCTTGATACGGGACCTGAAGATGCCTTTGCTCCTTTGCCCCAACGATAACGGCTCCATGCAGACGGTGGACCGAGCGGGGGTTCAATTCGACATGTGTCCGAACTGCCGCGGAGTCTGGCTCGACCGTGGCGAGCTTGAAAAGCTGATGGCTGCGTCGGCCCAGGACGCTGCGCCGCCGCCCCCGCAAGCTGCGCCATACGCACCAGCGCCGGGGCCCCAGGCCTGGAACAGCAACCATGGTGAGCGGGGGGAGTATGGCGAGCGGGGCGAGCGTGGGGAACGGGGCGAACATGGCTACGGTTACGGCGGCCATAAGAAGAGGCGCGGGTCGCTTTTCGATATTTTCGACTGAGCGGCAATTAATACACGCCCCGGAGGGCGCGGTGGAACAACCGCACCGCCCACGAGCAGTAATGCTTAATGGCTGCTGAGCCGAAGAGCGTTTCGACATAGACGTCAAATCTCTGCGTTTGGCGCGACCGCGACCGACACTTGAGCGAGGCCATCGCGACCTTGGGTGTGCGTCGTTTTGTCGGATTGGCGCAACGGCACCGCTACTGGTATTTGGAATGTGCGGCCCGGGCCCCTCTGACGATCCATCGATCGTGATGTCGGACTGTGAGCGTGCTTGACGCCGAGCCCCCCCCCCTCACTCGGCTGCAGGCACGCTCCTAGACACGAGAGGAGCCGCGCATGATCGACATCCAGGCCCTGATCGCCAGACCGTTCCGTCGGATTCCCGTTCCCGGAGAGTTGTTGTGAGGGTCGGTCCCCCTTCGAACCCCGTCGGCCGATCGGAGGCGGTTCAGCTCGCACAGATGACCTGTCGGGTCGCCGCGCATCGGAGTTCGTCGACAGCGCGCCCCGTCGACGCTGTCGGGGCGATCACAGACGACACTGTGACCCGCAGGACCAGCCGGCATACGTTCGACATTCGCGTTTGAGATGGATCAGTGCTGAACCTGCTCCCTGCCGCCCGGAGCACCTTCGGAGTCAGCGGTCCAGCGCAGCCACACCCTGACTGAGCGTCCACAGCCTCGGCGAAGTGACCGCGCTGCGCTTGGCCTTTCCTCTTCAGGGCGCACCTGCTGACCCCGATCCTCAGATATCCTGCGTCTGACCCCCCACAGCCTTCAACCGCCGGCACAGCGGCCTCATCACCTCCCGGAGCCAACTGTCTGATGAATGTACCGATCCGATCCACATTTCTCGCCGTAGCGGCAGCTCTCGCTGCTGCCGCATGCGACCCGATTGATACGTCCGCCCTTCAGGACATCGAGAAGGCGGCAGCGGCTGCGCAGGTCAGCGCGGAAAAATTGAACGCCCGCGCTGCTGAGATACAGGGTGCGATAGACGACCCGGTAGGGGCTGTACGCCAGGCGGCCCTGGGGGCGACCTTCACCAAAACACCCACAGCCGAGGCAAATCTGTTCGTGCTGACCGATCTTCAGACCGGTTGTCAGTGGCTTGCGACCTATGGGCCGGACAGCGTCGCCGCGAGCATCGCGCCCCGCACGGAGCCAGACGGGCAATCGGTGCGGCAGCGATGCATTACGATCGGGTCTGCGGGCATCGCTCCAGAACCCTGGCAGTGAGGGCAGCGCGACCAGCCTGCTAGTGTGTAATCCAAGAGCCTGACCTCCCAATGCTGTCCGATGCCTTGTTCCTGCTGTTTGGACTCGTTCTCCTGATTGCAGGAGGCGACCTCCTGGTGCGCGGGGCCGTGCGGATCGCGGGACGACTGCGCCTCTCGCCGATGCTGATCGGTTTGACGGTGGTGGGCATGGGCACCTCCATGCCAGAACTCGCCGCCAGCCTTCAGGCCAGCCTCGCGGGATCCCCGGGCATCGCCCTCGGCAATATCGTCGGGTCGAACATCGCCAACGCGCTTCTGATCCTGGGGGTAGCCGCCCTGATAGCGCCGATCGCCGTAAACGCCCGCACCTTATGGCGCGATGGCGGCCTTGGCGTTCTGGCGGCTCTTGGACTGGTGGGCGCCGGCGCCACCGTGGGACTTTCCCGCGAAGTCGGCATCGCCTTCCTGATCGTGATGTCAGGCTACATCTACTATGCCTACCGACAGGAGCGTGTCGGCGCGCCCCACAGCGCCGCCTTTGATCGCGGCGTGGCGATGGAAGAAATCGACCGGGCCTTGACCCCGCAGGATCAGTCAGGGGGTCGCCTTTCTGTCGCCGTCCTGCTCTTCATCGCAGGGCTCGCCCTGATCGTCGGTGGCGGCGGCGTTCTGGTGAGCGCCGCTATAGACATTGCCGAGCAGCTCCGTGTCAGCGACGCCGTCATCGGGTTGACGATCGTGGCGGTGGGGACGTCTGTCCCGGAATTGGTCACCTCCGCCGTGGCGGCCTGGCGAAAGCAGGGCGACATTGCACTGGGCAATGTCCTCGGCTCCAACATTTACAACCTGCTTTTTATTGGCGGCCTTACAGGAGCGATCGCCCCCACCGAAGTACCGGCCAGCATCATGGCCTTCGACCTCTGGGTGCTGGTAGGCGTTTCACTGGCCGTGATGGTGTTCGCGTTCTCCGGAAGACGGCTGAGTCGGAGAGAAGGCTTTGTCCTCGTCGCCGCCTATATCGCTTACGCGGTCCATACGGCCGGTCTGTTCTGATCGCGGGGCAGGGCGCCCCCGGGGACGCCGGAACGAACATCCGGTTTGAAAAGCCGCATCAGCGGCTAACCTTGCTCAATGTAGTGCTTTTGGGACCTTGGGCGGACCGGTCCAGGCACGTCTCGGCCATCTCGGCTTGAACTTGGCGGCTGATCGGATCGCGCACCTGGGGTGTGAAGAGCCGGGCAAGAGGAGGTTGGTCTCGGACCGACAACGCGCAACGATCGCAACACTCAATGTCGGATCAACCGAAGCCTTCTACCGCCCGGCTTTCCCCTGTAGGCGTTGGCCCATGAGCGTTGTCGCAGCCTTTCTGTATCAGCATGGTCGTCGCGTCCGACCTGTGGAGATCGACGAGCGGATCGACTGCCCCGAAGACAAGTCTCAGTTTGTCTGGGTCGGACTTGTCGACCCTTCTCTTGATGAACTGCGGACCCTTCAGAAGAGCTACGGACTTCACCCCTTGTCGGTCGAGGACGCCGCCAAGGGCGAACAACTGCCGAAGCTGGACATCTTCGGCGACCAACTCTTCGTGGTGGCCCGGACGGCATGGTTGGATGAGGGCGACATCCGCTACGGCGAAACCGCCATCTTCGTCGGCCACAGCCACATCATCAGCGTCCGCCGCAACTCCAGCCGCAGCCATTCCGCGCTGCGACAGCAGCTTGAGGCCTCGCCGGCACTGCTGCACCAGGGCGTTGACTACATCCTCCACGCGATCCTCGATTTCATCGTGGATGGCTATCTGCCCTTGGGCGAGACGCTCGAAGACGAGGTGCTGGCGATGGAGCAGCGGGCAGTGGACAGTTTCCTCGCCCGCACGGAGGTGAATCGCATTTTCGAGATTCGTCGCCAGTTGATCCGCTTTCAGCGCGTGCTGGTGCCGACAGCGGAGGTGGTGGGGAAGCTGGTCCGGCTGGATATACCGAGCATCGATCCCGAGGCCCGCCCCTACTTCAACGATGTGCTGGACCACGTTCGTAGGGTTCAGGCGATGACTGACGGCCTGCGGGATGTGCTCAGTTCGGTCTTCGAGTTCAGCAGTCTGCTGGAGCAACAACGCACGGGGGTCATCACCCGCCAACTTGCGTCCTGGGCCGCGATCCTTGCTGTTCCTACCGCCATCGCGGGCATCTACGGCATGAACTTCACCCACATGCCGGAGCTCAACAGCGCCTGGGGCTACCCCACGGTGATGCTGGTCATCGCTGCGGTGTGCATTGGGCTGTATGTCCGGTTCAAGCGGACCCGCTGGTTGTAGGCTGTGAAATCTGCCTCGGTCGGGTTCGGTCAGCACAACGGGCCTAGCTGCGGCCTCCCCGCCATAGGACGCATGTTGAACTTCGTGTTTCTGACTGTCGTCGAAGAACTGGTCCTGGTGCGAAGCGGCCGATCGCAGCGGCTCAGTGTGTAGATCGTGAAGAGCGCACCGAGCGGATCCGGTTTGGCGCGCCACCCTTGGCCGACCGCGCTTGCCTTGAACCCCGCTGCTGCTGTCTACCGAAAGCATGGCCAGACAATCGCCAGCGCCGAAGAGGAAGACGGTCTCCGAGAGCAACCTCGCGACACTTGGCGCCGAGCGTCTCGCCGCTCTTCTTTTCGACGCCGCAAACAGCGATCCGAACCTGAAACGCCGTCTCCGAATGGAGCTCGCCGCCGAGATCAGCGCGGCCGACCTCGCGTTCGAGCTCGACAAGCGGCTGACCACACTTGCGACGAGCCGGACGCGCGTCTCCTGGCGCAAACGACCAGCGCTGCTCAGCGATCTCCAAGCTCTCCGCCGCATCATCGTCGATCGCCTGGCCCCTCTCGACATCAAGCTGGCGCTGGACCGTCTCGTCGCCTGGTTCGACCTGTATCCGGCGCTGAGCGCACGCGTCAGCGACGCAAAGGGAGAACTGCCGCTTCTATATGATGCCGCCTCTTCAGACCTTGCGGCGGTAGCATCTCGGGCCGGTCCGGAGACTGCCGCTCCGGTGCTCGGAGAGGCGTTAGCGACGCGCCTGAACCCATGGGCTTTCTGGGTCGGCCGCGGCTCGCTGAGCCTCAGCCCTGAGCTCGCACAGCGGTTGCTCGTCGACCTCACCAACGGGCGGCCGAAACCGACGGGACGTCTTGCTCTTGTCGTACGCAAGCTCGCCGATCGCAGCGGCGACCTCGATGCCTGGATCCAGTCGATTTCTGAAGACGACTACCGCAAACCAGATATCGCCGCCGAAATCGCCCGACGTCTCGCCGAAGCGGGTCGAGCGGCTGAAGCTCGCGACGCCCTGGACGCGTCGCAGATCGCTGCCGCCCCCGCCGTCAAATGGCGAGGCGGGAGAGGGGACCCGCCGGAGCCCTCGGAGGCCTGGTTGCGCGGCGAAATCGCTGTGCTTGAAGCCGAGGGGCGGACGGAAGAGGCGGATGAGGCGCGATGGCGCGTGTTCGAGCGCACGCTGTCGGCCGACGAACTGCGCGCGCTGATCGCGAAACTCCCCGACTTTGAAGACGTCGTCGCGCTCGACCGCGCGTTCGAGCTCGCGGCAAGCCATCCCGACGTCATGAAGGGCCTGACCTTCCTGATGAACTGGCCGGCGCTTCGTGAAGCCGCCGAACTCGTCGTGGCTCGTCGCGCTGAACTGCGGGGAGGGCACGACGACATACCGCTTTGGGCGTCGCGGTTGGCCGGTAGATTCCCGTTGGCGGCGGTGCTGCTGACAAGAGCACGCGCGAGGGCGCTCGTGACGCTCGGGAGCGGGATCACGGAAGAGGTGCAAGGTTTGGTCGGGGAGGCGGAGGCGCTCGCCGGCGGCCTCGAGGAGGGCGAATTGGTCGACGATCATGCGTCGTTTGTGAGCGAGCTTCAGACGCTCGCGTCACCGCGACGTCGGCGATGGTGAGCGAGCAGTTGAGGTCTCCAAACCGTGCAAGCCGTCGCTCAGTGCAGATGAAGACAAATGCACTCGCGCTAGTGACCGGTCGGTGGGGTCGGCGGCTCGCCGTTCACCCAGGCGGGACCAAAGACATTGAGGTCCTCCATTTGACCGCTCAGCACGCCCAGCCAGCCTCCAGACCACGAGCCAAACGCCCGTCGCCCGTCGGGCAACATCAGCTTCTCAGGCAATGTTCGGAGTAGGTAGACCGGGTTTTCGCCGGCAGCGACGCTCTCACCGAGTTGCTTGAAATCGGCTCCCGAGATGACGAACACCGCCTTGCTCCCTCTGGCGAGCGTCACCTTGCCGAATTCCCGGTCCTTTAGGGCTTCGGCGGCCTGGAACAGACCCCGTGTGAGGTCGACGGTCGCAGCGGCGTCGACGGCTACAAGATCGAGCGTAATGTCGCGCGGATGGACCAGGAGTGATCGGTAAGCGTGGAGGTCGAAACCGCCATTGCGGTCGTCCGAGCCGAGCGCTTGAGAAACTGGAAACCAAATCGACAGGTTGAACACGGCTATTGCGAGGAAGACCCCGCCGCCGACCCACGCCCAACGGTGAGCCAATTGCCTTCGATCACCATTCTCGGCGACCGTTTGAGTCGTGATTGAGTCCATCGCTTTTCTCTCCCCCGACCCACGCTATGCGCCCCCCGCACAGCTTTCGAAAACGCTGGGGCAACGCACTTCCCAATCCGGCCACCAGAACGATGCTAAGCTGAGCCGTTATCGATGACGCCGCAACCGTACCGTGGCATGTTCGTCGAATCTCGGGGGGAAGTGAGTATGAGCATTAGGATCTGGACCACGACTGCAGTGGCACTGGCGCTAGTTGGCTGCAGCGAGCCAGCCGTCACGCCGACGGGTGAGGTTGAAATCATCGAGCCAATGCCGACCGCCGCTCCAGCCGCGCCAGTCACACCGGCGTCTCCGTGGACCTACACCACCGATCTCGATCCAATGACCGACAGGCCTACACACGTCGCCTGTTCGACATCGACGAATATGGTTCGCCTGCAATCGCCCTATTCCGACGTGGCTGCTCGCCTATGTGTTCGTCAGTCGCCGCAACACGGTCTTGACGTCTATGTGGCGCTGCTCGGGGACGGCCAGATTATCTGCCGTTCCTACAACAACTGCTCAGTGAACATTCGGTTTGGGGATGGGGAGCAGCAGTCTTTCAGCGCGACGGATGCGGCGGATGGTTCGAGCAACATCATATTCGTGACCAACGCCCAGAGGTTTGTAACGGGCGTCAAGGGCGCGCCCGTCACGCGCATTCAGCTGACCTTCTACCAAGCCGGTGTGCAGGTCGTAGAATTCAACACCAGCGGCCTGGAATGGCCCAGGCCGTCGACCTGACATCAAGCGGACGATACCGTAGGCAGGCTTCCGCACGCGTGCTCAGTGCAGATCAGCACAAGTGCACTGAGGGCGGGGCAGGGGAGGGCGGCTTTGCGCCAGCAGCGGACATTCGCTCGCGGTCAGACAGCGGACGTTGAGGGGCGTACCCATCAGTCGCTGATCGCTTGGAGATCGCCGCGAGTGGATGACCCAATCCAAGCCTAAAGTTGCCGAAGATTGCCGTGGAGGGGGCTTGTTGCGGGCAAGCGTTAGGAGGGCACAGCGTTCGAGGTCTTGGTTTCAAGCCGCTTCCGACGAAACGCCGTGACTCTTTCGATTCGATCGAGAAGCCAGTTTTTGTAGCCTTCTAGCAGCTTGCGAGTGGGCTCCTCGGTTGCCGCAGCGAGCAATCTGTTCGTCTCGGCCAGCGCGGCGGTCAGTGTCAGCCCGCCGGATTCGTCCTCGATCAGACGATCCGTGAGCGCACGCTCCGCCTCCGCGGCAAGCGCCTCCGGAAGAACGGCGCGATTCCCGAGGTAGATCAGCCGGAGGCCAAACACACGCAGCCGGTCGTCGTCAAAATGCTCGACGAGCCTGACAGCCTCAGCCCACCCCACTTCATGGAAGTCGTCACGCCGGAGTTCATCGGCCGCCCCCGGGAAGCCGTCATGGGTGCGACGCTCGGGATGAGGGGATCGTTCGTAAGGGGTCCGCCCGGCCGCCCAGGCGGCAACGATCCGGGCGCAAAGGGCGGCATCGTCCTTCACCCGACGGGCGACGGTCTCGAGGTCGTCTACCGTTCGCCCGTTGAGCAGGGCGTCAGGCACGTCATAGAGGGGCGTCAGAACCGGCCCTGCATTAATGCGGAACCGACGGACAGGTCCGGCCTTCTCCGCGAGCACCTCTTTCAAGGCTTCATCGGACAGGGCGACAAGCCCGTCGAGGTCAATATCGAGACGGAGACAGAGCCTGCCATTGGCGGCCTGCTCAGGGTCCGCGCCGACCAAAACCACGGGCGACGGGTAGGGTTCGTTGCCGTAGAACTCGGTCAGCAGGAACCCATCCTCGGAGGCGACGAACTGGGCGACGGCCGCCTTATTCGAGAAACGCACAAAGCGCTGCCAGACATCCGGCGCGCCGTCCTTCACCATGCGGCATAGAGCCAGCGTCGCGCCGACATCGGCCATCGCGTCGTGCGCCATCGCGTGGTCAAGATCGTTCGCCGCCGCCAACGCCTCGAGGCGGAACGTCAGGCGGCCTTCCGAACCGAGAGGAACGACGAGACAGCTCGGCGTATCGGCGACCGCCGCCATGACCAGGCCGAGCGCGTCGCCCCGACAGTTGTTGTTCCGGCTGGTCAGATAGGGATCGTGGAGGGTCTGGAAGAGGGCGTGGCGGATCATCTCTTCGTCGAACCGGATCGAGTTGAAGCCCACGATGATCGAGGGCGTCCAGTCCAGGAGCTTCGCGCGGACCTGACGCATCATCTCGTAGTGCGTCGGCAGACCCGCATCGGTCAGCCGCGATATCGGAATGCCATTGGTGGTTACGGCCGCGGGATGAGGAACGATGTGCACCATCAGCCGGCATCGCGCCTCGAAGCGATCGATTTCGTTCAGATCGTTGTCGGTCCGGATCGCTGCGAAGTGGACGATCTGGTCGAAGCCCTTTTGGAGGCCCGTCGTCTCGGTATCGAAGAAGACGAAACTCACCTCAGGCTCCGGTCTAGAGGCCGCTAGCCAAGCGGTACCGCATCGCGGAGGCGCTCACTCGGAACTTCCGGGCCAAGGCCTCGACGGCGTTGTCGTCATCCATGTCTATGCCGCCGCCGTCGAGCGCGGCTCTCAGCAGATCCCGTGGCATCAACAGTTCGGCCGCGAAGGCGTTCGCCTGAATCTCGACATCGTCCGTACCCTGTGCGGACACCTCGTCCCGGAACAGCACCCGCAGACCGCTGTCGACGTGAACGGCCTTCTCGATGAGAGGCGCATGAAGCTCGTGGTGGGCCAACTCGTGCGCCGCCGAAAAGCGCTGGCGGTTGGGATGATGCAGGGCATTCACCCCGATAATGCCCACCCCGTCCTTGATGTAGGCCATGCCCGAAAGGGCCTCGTCCAACGGCGCATACTGGAGCGCGATGTTGCGCGCCTTGATGATCCGCTCGATCGGCACGGGCGCGCTTTTGACGCCAAAGTCGGCAAGAACCGCGCGTGCCTTCTCCCGAGCCTGCTCTACCGTGACGGTCACGACCCTACCTTCTGGCCGCGCTGTCCCATGGCGCTCGCGATCATGTCGGTGATCTGGGCGCGTGTCTGGGAGGTGACCGCGACCGTGTCGTCCCACCTGATCACTTCGAGATCATCATGACGGATGGGGCGGACAGGGGCCGGTAGGATGTCAGCCAGCTTGGCCACGGCGAGCGCCGACGCGAGGCTGTAGACATGATGAAGCAGAACATTTTGGCGGCCACTCTCAATGTTGGCGATGGAGGCGCGCGACATCCCCACTCGCGCGGCCAGCTTGGCCTGGGTGAGATCCAGCTCCCGGCGCCGCGCAGCGACCGACCGCCCGAACGCCTTATAGATTTCATCATCCGACATGCGTGCATGTTTGCGTTGCGCCCGGCCAGCCTGTCAATGCCATGCACAAATGTGTGTGTCACAAACATAAGGATGTGCTTATTTGACAGCACGGCCGTTCTCGGCGTTAATCATTCCAACGGTGAGGGATAGGCCCGAGTCGTCTTGAGGAGCGGAAAATGTCGAAACGCATCCACGTCGTCCCGCATGGATCGGAATGGGCGGCCCGCCGCGAAGGCGCTTCCCGCGTCGGTTCGGTGCATTCCACCCAGGCGCAAGCTGAAGCCGCCGCCCGCTCCACCGCCATCCGCGAACGCGGTGAAGTCATCATCCACCGTCCCGACGGTCGCATCCGCGACGCCAACTCCTACGGCTCCGATCCCTTCCCCCCGAAGGGCTGATTCAACCCGGACGCCGCAGGGCGGCGTTCCCTTCCGAAAGACCCCACTCTCGATGTCTGCTCCGACGCCCTTCCGGGATTTCCGCACCGTTGACCCCTTCGCCGATCCGCTCGACGCCCTGCTGGCCGAGATCGCCATCAACATCCAGTTGCCGCCCGGGCTCCACGCCAAAGCCGGCGACCGCTATGCTTCTGTGCGCGCTTTCATCGAACGTCCCGGCAGTCCGCTTCATGGACGGGTGCGGGCCTTCTATCCGCAAGGATCCATGGCGATCGACGCCACCATCTCCACGCGCGGCACCGACGACGAGTACGACATCGACATCATCTGCGAGATCGACGGGGCCGGCGAAACCGCCGCCCAGCTGATGGACCTGCTGGAAGCGGCGCTCGCCGGCTATCCGCAGGTTCGCATCAAGCGTCAGACCCGCTGCATGACCCTCTACTACGCCGACGGCATGCATCTCGACATCACCCCCTCCCGGCGCGCGGCGCCGGCCGAGAAGGTGAGCGAGATCGTGCACCACAAGTCGGACAGCGCCGACCCCGGCCGCTATGTCCTCATGAACGCCTGGGGCTTCATCGACTGGTACCGGGACCGCACGCCGACCGAAGACCGCTTCGCCCTCGCTATGAACAGCCGTTTTTACGAGGACGCCGGCATCGCCTTCGCCGCCGCGGATGTGGACGAGGTTCCGCCCCAGACCCCCCTGGTCATCAAGAACGTAGCGACGGTGGCGCAGCAACTCCTCAAGCGCCACCGCAACATCGCCTATGCCGACGCCGACGGCCGTATCCCGCCTTCCGTCGTCATCTCGTGCCACGCGGGCAAGGCGGCCGTTCCGGGCCTCGGCCTGGCCGACATGCTGATCCGTCAGGCCCGCTGGACGGCCCGGGCGATCGAGGAGGCCGACCGCGCCCAACGCCTGATCGCGGTCCCCAACCCCGTGTTCGAGCTCGAGAAGTTCACCGACCGCTGGCCCGAGACCCACGCCCAGCAGCGGACTTACGCCGGCCTGCTCAACACCCTGGCCGACGGTCTTGAGGCCGCGCGGCGCAATGTCGAGCTGGAAGATCTCCAGGCCTGGCTGCGCAAGCAGTTCGGCGAGCGCGTCGTCACCCGGTCGGTCGTCGCCTTCAACGAGCGTCTCGGTCGCCAGGTGAAGAGCCAGCAGCACGGCTATACCCGCAACGGCGGCCTGTTCACGCCGGCGGCGCCCGCGATCATCGGGGTCGCCGCCGGCCTGGCGCCGGTCCGCGCCGTGGCTCACACGAATATGGGGGAGCGCCGCCCGTCGTGACCCGCACCATCGAGACCCAGATCGCCGACATGGCGCGGCTCTGGCCCCAGCTGGCGCTGGCGGCCAGAGCCGGAAATCGTGCCGTCTGGCAGGGCCCGTTGAAGCCCCTGCTCCAGACCTTCCAGGTTCGGATTGTCTACAGGGTGCCCCTCGTCGTCGAACGCCCCGACGTACGCAACACGCAGCCTGAGGTCACCGTTCTGGCGCCGCCGCTCCGCCGCCGGCCCGGCGACGCGGAAGGCGCACTGCCCCACGTCTACTACCGGTCGGACGGCTCGGTCGTCCTTTGCATGCTCGACCCCGAGGCCGACGACTGGTCTCCTGCGGACAGTCTGGCCGAGACGACCGTCCCCTGGATCATCGAATGGCTGGCCGCATACGAGGGCTGGCGCGCCACCGGACACTGGACCGCGAGCGGTCGGCATGTGGAGGCCGCGTGATGGCGAAGACCACCATTCCCAACAAGGTCGCCAACGCCCTGTGGGCCCGCGCGGGCGGTTGCTGCCAATACCGGGGCTGTTCCGAATACCTCGTCGGCGACCTGATCGCGGGCCGTGAAGACGGGACCTTCGGCTTCCTTGCCCATATCGTGGCGGACAGTCCGGACGGTCCGCGCGGCGATGAGGTGCGGTCCGCTCTGCTGGCCAAGCGCCTGGACAACCTGATGCTGATGTGCGCGCGTCACCACAAGCTCATCGACGTGGATGCGCCCGACGATCACCCCGAGACCCTGCTGGTGGAGATGAAGGCCGAGCACGAGCGCCGTATCGTCCGAAACGTCGCCATCCGGCCGGACCTGGCCTCCCATGTGGTGCGGTTTTCGGCGAGGATTGCCGAGAACCCAGCCTTGGTGTCCACGCGAGAGATCTTCGACGCCATGCGGCCGCACAGGCATCCGGCGTCCGGCGAAACGATCGACCTGGAACTGGTGGGCGCGGCCTTCAGAGACCACGAGCCGATTTACTGGGATACGCAGCGCCTCAACCTCGGCCGCCAGTTCGAGACGGCGATCCGGAACCGGATCGAACGGCAGGACATCCGCCATCTCAGCGTCTTCGCGCTCGCGCCCCAGCCCCTGCTGATCGAACTCGGACGCCTGCTCGGCGACATCGTCCCCGCCGCCATCCACCAGCGTCATCGTGAACCCGCCACATGGGCGTGGCAGGACGACCAGCCAGCGCTCGTCCTGAACGTCGGCGAACATGCGTCCGGCGCGGGTCCAATCGCGCTCAAGCTGGCCGTCAGCGCCGACGTCGACGACGCTCGGATTCGCGCTGTTTTGGGCGACGACACCGCGATCTGGTCAATTACCGCGACCGGCGCCCATAACGACATCCTGCGACGGCCGGAGGATCAGGCGAACTATCGCCGCCTTCTTCGCGGGCTGTTCAACCGGATCAAGGCGGTGCACGGCCAATCGACCCCGATCCACGTTTTTCCGGTGCTGCCAGCGTCGCTGGCGGTTGAGACCGGCCGGGTATGGATGCCGAAGGCAGATGTCCCCCTGCGTCTCTACGACCAGAACGGCGCCTCAGGTTTCGCCCACGCCTTTGACATCGGCCATGTCCCGACCGGTGCGCGGGAGATCGAGGCTGCATGACAAATCAGGGGGGACGACACACGTCCGCGACGCAGTTCTTTCGCCGTGATCGACCGGGCCACAGATCACCTTTGCTAGAAACCTTGGGCCGTGATGACGCGCCTCAGTGGAGACCATCATGAAACGCCTGATCTTCTGCTTCGACGGTACCGGAAACACCTTGGACCGACCGCACGCAACCAACGTCGCAATTACCGCGTCGGCGGTTAAGAACACCCACAAAGGCGTCTCCCAGATCGTCTACTACGACGAAGGTGTCGGCACAGGGAGCTGGCGCGACAAGCTCGTCGGCGGCGCGATTGGCAAGGGCCTGTTTCAGCGCATTGTTGAGGGCTACAAATTTCTTGTCTTCAACTACGAGCCCGGCGATGAGATTTTCATCTTCGGCTTTTCACGGGGCGCCTACACGGCCCGGTCGTTCGCCGGTCTGCTGCAGCACGTCGGCGTCGTGAACAGCTGTTTCGCCGACAAGATCCACGTAGCGGCCTCGCTTTACGAGCGGCGGGAGAAAAAGGACGCCATCGAGGAGCTAGACGAGATCAATCGCTTCCGGGTCCAGTTCTCGCCCGACTTGTGCGCCAGCGAACAGGATCGAGACTGGCGCGCCCGATTTCACGACGCGGCCGGGGCGGCGCAGCTGCCCGTGCTGAACATTCGCTACATCGGCGTCTGGGACACCGTGAAGACCATCGGCGATCCCATGCTCGGCGACGACGACGGCGATGGAGAGTACGACGCCGCCGAGTTCCATGATGATCGCCTCCATCCGTCGGTCGAGGCGGCCCGGCACGCGGTAGCGGTGGACGAGCGGCGCAAGAAATTCGACGTGACGCTCTGGGACAACGTCGACGAGCTGAATATGGCCAGAGGCGCTCCGGTCGACGATCCGAACCGTCCATACCAGCAGCAGTGGTTCCCGGGCGACCATGGCTCGGTGGGCGGCGGCGGCGAAATTCGGGGTCTCTCGGATGAGGCGCTGGAGTGGATTTGGGAAGGCGCCAAGCTCCAGGGTCTCGGAATCGATATCTCTCCCTATTCAAAGGTTTGGGGTATTCGGCCCGACGTCCTCGCACCGACCAGCAACGCCGATCCAAAGAATAAGACCTGGGATATCGCATCCGTAGTCATGCGGAATCTGCCCAAGCATGATCGCAAAGGTCCCCAGACCATCCATGAGGTGTCTAGGGCGGCGATCGTCCGATGGGCGGCGCCCGCGGACGACGCGCGCGACATCTGGCGGCCGAAGCCCCTGGAGCCGCTGGCAGCGGAGATGCAGCGGGAGGCCTCCGACTATCAGGCGTGGGAGTTCATTTCACGGGGCGGCTTCCGTGGCGATGAGCTTCCCGAGGCCGTGGATGGCGAGGGCCGGCCCCTTCGTCGTCACACCGTGACGGCTGGGACGCGGAGCCTGGCCGATATCGCCGAGCGCGAGCTCGGCAACGCGAAACGCGCCAAAGATATCGTCCGGATCAACCGCACAACAATTCTTGATGCTGATCGCTTCTATGCCGATCAGATCATCAATCTGCCCGTAGTGTGATCCAGCCGTAGCAGCGATGAGGCCTCAGCCGGCGAGACCTTTTTGCTGCGTCAGCGACGAGTCAGATCCTGTTCGATCGCGCGACGCTTGCGATCGTGCTGAGAGCAGACCCCCCGACCGTCCGCTTTGGGTCAGAAGGAGACGTTGATCGCGGACCGTCCGCCGAGGTCCGCTCCTGACTCAAATCGGACCTCCGGCGAGTCCGCATTGTGGCCCGGTCGTCGGCTTGGTAAGGAATCAATCGTGCACGCGTTTGATCGCCTTGCAGCCCGCCTGATCGGTGTGATGCTTCTGACGGTCGCCCTGGCTATGCCAGTGGCGAGCATGGATGCGCACGCGGCCTCGCACCTGGCCTCACCTGTGGATGCCACCCAGCATCATCATCATGACGAGCATGGCGGTGTGGTGGCCGACCACGACCATGAGGATCGCTCATCTTCCGACCCCGCCGACCACGACGATGAGGATGCCGGTCATGCCCACATGCCGACGCAGGCGGTAGGCTTCGAGGCTCCGGCCTTACCAGAAGCTATGGCGCTGGTCCGGTCCCTCCACTCGATCAAGGTCGAGCCCAGCGCGGACCATCCGCCTCCGGACATCGGGCCGCTTCCACACAACCGGCCTCCCCGCTTCGCCTGATCGCCCTCGACCGGCGCGCATTCGCGCGTCGGCTTGTCGACGTTTCAGCGGAGCCTTCCCTTGCGTTTCCGGACCCTGCGCGCCCCAGTGTGCGCCCCCCTGACTTTCTTCGTGGCGACGGCGCTCTCGGCGACGGCCTATGCGCAGACCGCGCCTGCGCCGCTGACCGAGCAGGACGCCATCGCGCGAGCCCTCGGCGATGGCGTCTTTGCGGATCGCGCCGCCGGGGAGCGGGACGCGGCGCGGGCCGGGGTCGATGCCATCACCCGCTTCGACAATCCCCGCGCGTCGGTCAGCCGGGGCTCGCTGTCCGGTCCGGGCGAGGACGAGACGGAATGGGAATTCGAGATCGTCCAGCCGCTCGATCTCACCGGTCGGCGCAGCGCGATGAGGGCGGCGGCGCGTTCGGAAGCCGAGGCCATCGACGCGGACCTCGACTGGCGCGCGGTCGAACGCCGCGCGGACGTGCGGCGCGCCTGGGTGGGTTGTGCGGCGGCCGGCGCCCGCGTCGATGTCCATCGTGGCTTCGTCGGGCTTCTGGCGGAAGCGGAGCGGATCGTCACCGCACGCGCCGACGCGGGCGACACCGCCGTCTATGACGTGCGCCGCGTCCGGGTGGAGGCCCGAGCCGCTGAAGGCGAGGCCCGCCTGGCGGAGGGGGAGCTGGCGGCGGTGTGTGCGACACTGAGCCAGTTGACCGGCGTTGCGGACGCCCGGTCGGCCGGCGCCCTGACTGTTCCGAACGGGGTGCGGCAGGCCTCCGTCGAGAGAGCAGACCTGACTGCACGCGAACGGCGGCTGGCGGCTGCCAGCGAAACCGCTCGCGCCGCCGATCGGTCCCGCTGGCCCGAAGTCGAGGTGGGTCTCGGCTGGCGCCGGGTCGAAAACATGGGCTTTGAGGCCGATGGACCCCAGATCATGGTCGGGGCGACCATTCCGCTGTTCGATCGCGGAACGGCGCGGGTGCGCGAGGCGAGGGGGCGGGAGCGGTCGGCCGCCGCTGAACTGACGCTGGCGAGACGCGAGGTCGAAGCCGAAATCGCCGCCGCCGACGCCCGCCTGCGAGGCGCAATCGCGGCCGTCGAGGCCGCCGGAGCGGCCCGCGACGACGCGGGCCGTCTGGGGGCGATCGCCGAGACGGCCTATCAATCCGGAGAGATCGGCGTGACCGAACTGGTCGACGCCTACCGAGCCGCCCACGACGCGGAACTGTCCATCATCGAGCTGACGGAGCGCGCCAACCTGGCCGCCATCGAACTCGAACTGGCCCAAGGAGGACCAAACCCATGAAGACCCAACTGACGCTCGCCGCCGTGCTCGGCGCGCTCGTGGCCGCCTGCTCGCCGGCGGCGGAGGACGCCGAGGCTCCGGCCGCCGCCGCGAGCGAAGCCGCCGCGCCCACGGCCGCGCCCGCCCACGAGGACGACGACGCCGCCGTGCCGACAGAGGACGACCACGGTCACGAACATGCCGACGGCGAAGACGCCGATCACGCCCACTAGGACCTGAGACCCATGAAGAAGATGGTGCTTCCCGCCCTCGCGGCGCTGCTGCTGATCTCGGCCTGTTCGAACGGCGACCAGACCGCCGCCGGGGCGTCCGAGGCGGGAGGCGTCGTCGTTACCCACTACACCGACCAGACCGAGCTGTTCGCCGAATACAGACCCTTGGTGGTCGACCGGCGGCGGCGTTTCGACGCCCATCTGAGCCGGGTGTCGGACTATCGCGCGATCACCGCCGGGCGGCTGGTCGTGGAACTGGTCTGGCCCGACGGCAAGATCGACACGGCGTCAGCTACGGTGTCGGAGACGCCCGGCATCTTCCGGCCGCTGCTGACAGCCACGCGGGCCGGGCAGGCGCGCCTGCAGTTGCGCTACCAGGGCGGCGGCGCCGAGAGCGTCCACGATCTGGGCATGGTCACGGTGCACCCGACCAGCGAGGCCGGAGCGGCCGCCGCGCCGCCGCATGTCGAGAACCCCGACCGCATCCACTTCCCGAAGGAGGCGCAGTGGAAAATCCCCTTCCGGGCCGAACCCGCCTCCGACGGCCTCATCGCCGAGACCATTCCGGTGACCGTCGACGTGCGCCTCGCGCCGGACGCCGAAGCGGTCATCTCCTCGCCCGTCTCCGGCGTGGTCCGCACCGGCGCCAGCGTCCCCGCCACCGGCATGACCGTGAGGGCCGGCCAGCAGCTGGCGACCGTCTCGGCCCAACTGGGTGGGGGAGAGGACGTCGCCTCGATGGACCTCGGCATCGCCGAGGCTCGCATCGCCCTCGACGCCGCGCGTCGCGAATCGGCCCGGATGAATACACTGGTCGAAGCCGAGGCCGCGCCGCAGCGGCGGCTGGACGAGGCGCGAACGGCGGAGCGACTGGCGGCGGCCCAGCTCTCAGCGGCCCAGCGGCGCCGCGCGGCGTTGGGCGGCGGGGGACCGGGCGTCCCTCTTGTCGCCCCGATCAGCGGACGCATTCTTCACTCGTCCCTCGTGCGCGGCGCGTCGATGGAGGCCGGGACGGAATTGATGCGGATCGGCGATCCGTCGCGACTGTGGCTGGTGGCTCGCGTCCCCGAGTCCCAAGCCAGCGGCCTGGGCGCGGTTCAGGGCCTGGACGTCATGGTGGAGGGCCAACGTCTGGCCCTGCCGGGCCTTCGCGCCGTGACCAATACCGGGTTCGTCGATCCCGCCACCCGAACCGCCGAGGTCATCTTCGCCTACAACGGCACGGACCTGAGGCCCGGCCAGCGGGTGCGGGGACGGCTCTCGGCCGGAGAGTCGCGCCGCGCCCTGAGCGTTCCCGTCGCCGCCGTGGTCAATGAGGGCGGCCAGGACGTCGTCTATGTCCAGGTTTCGGGCGAGGCCTTCGAGCGGCGGCTCGTGCAGCGGGGGATCGTCTCCGGAGGCCGGATCGCCGTCACCGGTGATCTGCGAGGCGGAGAGCGGGTCGTGACGGTCGGAGCCGCCGCCGTGCGCGCCGCCGCCACCAGCCCCGACGCCTTCGGCCACGGCCACGCTCACTAAGGGACGCCCCGATGATTGAACGCCTCGTTCGCTGGTCGCTGGGCAACCGCCTCGTCGTCTACGCCCTCGCCATCCTGCTGACGATCGCGGGGGCCTTCACAGCACTGCGCACGCCTGTCGATGTTCTGCCCGACCTGACCGCGCCGTCGGTGCAGGTGGTCGTCGACTCCGGCGGCTATACGCCGACCGAGGTCGAGCAGTTGATCACCATTCCACTGGAGACGGCGCTGAACGGCGCGCCGGGCCTGCGGCGCATCCGCTCCAACTCGACCACGGGTCTGGCGGTGGTGACGCTGGAGTTCGGCTGGTCGACCGATGCGGTCGAGGCGCGCCGGGTGGTGTCGGAGCGGCTGGGCGCCGCGAGCGGCGTCCTGCCCGACGATCTGCCGCCGCCGGTGATGGCGCCCGCCTCCTCGGTGATGGGCGAGATCATGTTCGCCGCCCTGCATTCGGAGGCGCACTCGCCCACCGAGGTGAAGAGCGTCGCCGACTGGACCGTGCGGCGCCGGCTTCTGGCGGTTCCGGGCATCGCCGAGGTCATGACCATCGGCGGGGACGAGCGTCAGGTGCAGCTGCTGGTCGACCCCGGCAGGATGAGCGCGCGCGGCGTCGGCATGAACGACGTCATCGCCGCCATGCAGGCCGCGAGCGCCAACCGGTCGGCGGGCGTCGTGGTGGAGAACGGCCAGGAACTGCTGGTCGAGGGCGTCGGTCGGGCCGCCACGCCCGAGGAATTCGGCGAGGTCGTGGTCGGCGAGCAGGGCGGCTTGCCCGTGCTGGCGCGCGACATCGGCGACATCCGGATCGGCGAGGGGCTCAAGCGCGGCACCGGAGCCTTCAACGGCCGCCCCGCCGTGATCTTCGCCATCCAGAAGCAGCCGGGCGCCAACACCCTGGCCCTGACCGAGCAGCTGGACACGGTCTTCGCAGACGTCCAGCGCACCCTGCCGACCGGGATGAAGCTGGAAACCGAAGTATTCCGTCAGGCCGACTTCATCGAGCGCGCGGTCAGCAATGTGGTCAAGGCGCTGATCGAGGGGCTGATCCTCGTCTCGATCATCGTCCTCGTCTTCCTGGCCTCCTGGCGCGCGACCGTGGTGACGCTCGCCGCCATTCCGGTTTCGGTGGTCGCCGCCCTGATCGCGGTCAATGCGGTGGGCGGCACCATCAACACCATGACGCTGGGCGGCATCGCCATCGCGCTGGGCGTGCTGGTCGACGACGCCATCATCGTGGTCGAGAACATCGTCCGGCGCCTGAGGCTTGAGAAGCTGAAGGCAGAGGGCGAACGCGCCTCGACCGTCAAGATCGTCGGCGACGCGACGATCGAGGTGCAGGGCTCGATCGTCTTCGCCACCCTGATCATCCTGCTGGTCTTCCTGCCGCTGTTCGGCCTGACGGGCATCGAGGGGCGGCTGCTCCAGCCGCTGGCCCTGGCTTATGGCGTGGCCCTGCTCGCCAGCCTTGCCGTGGCCCTTACCCTGACGCCGGTTCTCGGGCTGGACGTCCTGTCGCGCACCGACCGCGCCATGGGTCGGGAACCGCGCTGGGTGCAGTCGCTCAAGGCCCGCTACGTCCTGCTGATCGACCGGCTGCTGCCGCGCTGGCGGATGCTGGGCCTTGTCGCCACGGCCCTCGTGGTCGTCGCCGGGATCGGCCTGGCGATGTCGGGCCGGGCCTTCCTGCCCGAGTTCAACGAGGGCAGTCTGACCGTCAACGTCACCACCCTGCCCGGCACCTCGCTGGAGGCGTCCGACGCCGCCGCCGCCCAAGTCGAGGCCGCCATGCTGTCCCAGCCGGAGATCGCCACCACGGCCCGGCGCACCGGCCGCGCGCCCGGCGATCCCCATGCGCAGGAGGTGTTCGCCTCCGAGATCGAGGCCTCGCTGCGGTCCGGGGGACGCGATCGCGAGGAACTGCTCGACGCCCTGCGCGGCTCGGTCGGGCAGATCCCCGGGGTCCAGGCCATCTACGGTCAGCCGATCTCACACCGCATCGAC
>NZ_DDRM01000037.1:112986-143912 GCF_002343105.1 Brevundimonas sp. UBA2416 | reverse complement strand
CCGATCTCACACCGCATCGACCACATCCTGTCGGGCGCCCGCGCCAACATCGTGGTGAAGGTCTTTGCAGCGGATACGCCGACGCTCAGCCGCCTCGCCCAGGAAGTTCAGTCGCGCGTCGCCGAGGTGCCGGGCGCGGTCGACGTCCAGACCGACACCCAGAGCCAGGTGCCCTATCTGCGCCTGCGCTTCCGCCGCGCCGACCTGGCGCTGGCGGGCCTGACCCCGGAAGAGGCGGCCACGGCCGTCGGGGCCGCCGTCGGAGGGGCCACGGTCGGCACACTGATCGAACGTCCGGTCATCACCGATGTGGTGGTGCGCTACGACCCCGCCCGGTTCGGCGACGGCTCGACGATGGAGTCCATGCTGCTGTCGACCGGCGACGGCCGCCTGATCCCGCTGTCCGCCGTGGCCGACGTGGTGCGCGACCAGGGCCCGAACTCGATCTCGCGCGAGAGCGTGGAACGGGTCCAGCTGGTTCTGGCCAATGTCTCCGGCCGCGACCTCGGAGCCGTCGTCGACGACATCCGCGCCGCCCTCGAACCGATGGACCTGCCGGAAGGCACCCGCATCGAGCTGGGCGGGCAGTTTGAGAGCGCCGCCTCCGCGACCCAGACCCTGCTGGCGCTGGGCGCGATCGTGCTGCTGGGCATGTTCCTGCTGTTGCGCCAGGCGTTCCGCTCCAACCGAGACGCCGGCATCGTCATGCTCAACCTGCCGCTCGCCCTGGTCGGCGGGGTCGTCGGCCTGTGGCTGATCGGCGGGGTGCTGTCGGTGGCGACCATCATCGGCTTCATCACCCTGTTCGGCATCGCCACCCGCAACGGCGTCATGCTGATCAGCCACATCAAGCATCTGCGCGAGGTTGAGGGCGTCAGCGATCTGACCCAGGCGGTGCGTCAGGCGTCCGAAGAGCGGCTCGTGCCGATCCTGATGACCGCCATCTCGGCCGCCCTGGCCCTGACGCCCCTCGCCCTCGCCATGGGTCAGCCCGGCAGCGAAATCCAGGCGCCGATGGCGGTGGTCATCCTGTGCGGCCTGATCAGCTCCACGGCCCTGAACATGCTGGTGTTGCCCGCCATCTATCTGCGGGTCGCGGGACGGGACGTTTCAAAGCAGTAGGGCGCCGGCGGCGCCCGCCGCCAGGATACAGACCGGGACGTTCCAGCGGCTCTTCCACAGATAGAGCACCGCCAGCGCTACGGCGAAGATGACCGCACCGACCGCCAGCGGGTCGATCCTCTGGGCGCTGGTGACGGCCAGTTGCAGCGTTGTGGCGGCGATCAGGCCCACCACCGCGGCGGCCACGCCTTCCAGCAGGGCGTGGAGGCGTGGCTCTTCCAGCACAGTCTCGAGCCGGTCGTAGAACAGCAGCGAGAAGGCGAAGGCCGGCAGGAAGACGCCCGCCGTCATGACCACGGCGCCAAGCGGCCCACCGGCGACATAGCCGACGAAGGTGGCGAAGATGATCAGGGGCGCCGGCAGAATGCCGGACAGGGCCAAGCCGTCGAGAAACTGGCCGTCGTTCATCCAGCCTTGGCCCACCGCGTCGTTGCGGACGAAGGGGATCGCGGTATAGGCGCCGCCGAATGTCAGGAGCCCGGCCTTCAGCCCCGAGGCGAACAGGGCGGACAGGGAGGCCGACCCGGCGGTCGTGGCCGCCGTCACCACGGGCGCATCGGTGCGGAGAAACACGACCGCCACGCAGGCCAGCACCGCCGTCGTCACGACCAAGGCCGCCCAGCGATCGGCCCGGACCGCCAGCAGGGCGTAGACGGCGCCCCCGGCCGGCAGGGTGATCCAGAACGGCGCCCCGGCCAGGGCGGCGATGCCGCATGCGGCGGCGATGGCCCAAAGGCGGACGTTCAGCAGAACATGCTCGCCGATCCGGTGCACGGCGCGCACGATCAGGGCGATGACAGCAGCCTGGACGCCGAGGAAGGTGGCGCCGATCAGCGTGCCCTGCATGTCGAGGGCGAAATAGGCCCATGACAGCAGGAGCATCAGCAGGAACCCCGGCAGCATGAAGCCGAGGCCAGCGAGAAGGCCGCCGACGCGTCCCTTGGCCCGCATGCCGAGGTGAACGCACAGTTCGTGGGCTTCCGGACCGGGCAGGACCTGCATGACGGCCAGCAGCCGGTTGAACCGCGCGCTGGAAATCCAGCGCCGCTCGTCCACCAACTCGCGGCGGATCATGGCGATCTGGGCGACCGGCCCTCCCCAGGCCATGAAGCCGAAACCGAGGAAGATCAGGAACACCCTGCCGTAGCCCATAGCGGGCGGCGTCGGCTCGGACGAAATCTCGTCAGTCGTGGATACGGTTTCCGTCATCGGTTCACCCATGCGCTCCGGTCCGCGCGCGAACGGCGCGGCGTGGAGCGGGTCTTGGACGACGGGGTCGTCTGTTCCCGGGAGCCCGCGACGCCCCGGAGAATTCGACTATCGCGTCAAGGGACTGCTCCGGCAAGCGCGACAGGCCGCCTTGACCGGCGCCTTACTCGGTCTCACCCCGGGCTCCCGTCGCTGCCCCGGACCCGGCGATGATGGAAAGGGCCTCTGGATGACGCCCCGGGTGTATGGTGTCGGCAGCAGCCACAAGGATGGGAAGCGATGCTCTATCTGATCATCAAGGCGGCGGTTTCCGGCATCGTGATCGCCCTAGGGAGCGAGGTGGCCAGACGCTATCCGGGCTGGGGCGCGCTGATAATTTCCCTGCCTTTGGTCTCCATTCTCGGCATGATCTGGCTATGGCGGGACACCGGCGACGCGGTCCGGCTGGCGGACCACGCCCAGGCGACCTTCTGGTTTGTATTGCCCAGCCTGCCGATGTTTCTGGTTATTCCGGCCCTGCTCAGGCGCGGCATGGCGTTCTGGCCTGCGCTTGCCATCGGCTGCGCCGTCACCGTGTTGCTTTACGCCATGATGATCCAGGTATTGCCACGGCTGGGTGTGCGACTTTGAAAGCGGTCCACAGGCGCCGAGGAGGAAAGTCCGGTTCGTGGCCGCTACCCTATGTCTCCTGATGGCGCTCGGCTGACGTGAGTTCAGCAGGCCTGGCAAGGTCGCATGGGTGGAAAGCGGGCCTGGACCACCGATCGTGGCCTGAACAGTTGATGCGACGCTTCAGGAAACGGATCGGGCCGCCGATTGGAGATCAACCCCGGGTCCTGCACCGTCCATCCCGAGCTTCCCCGCAACCCAAGCCAACGTCGGCCCCTGCAACAGCCCGGAGACGATGACCACGAAGAACACGATATTGAAGATGGTCTGTGATCCCGGCACCCCCGCCACGATTGGGAAGGTGGCCAGCACAATGGGAACCGCACCGCGCAGTCCCGCCCACGAGACGAACAGCTTGGCACGCCAGTCGAACGCCCGAAACGGCGCAAGGCAGATGAAGACGCTCAACGGGCGCGCTACCAGCATCAACACCGCCGTGATGGCGAGGCCCGGACCGACCACGCCGGGCAACTGGGTCGGAAAGACGAGCAGTCCCAACGTTAGGAACATCACCACCTGCGCCAGCCAAGCCAAGCCGTCTTGAAACAGGGAAATCGTGCGCCTTGCTGTATAATCGCGATTGCCCGCCATGAGGCCGGCGATATAGGCCGCCAGAAAGCCGTTGCCGCCGATCACCGCCGCGAACCCGTAGCTAAATAGGGCCGCGCCGATGGATACCACCAGCGACAGGCCGCTGCCCCGCAGCCGCATGCGCTTTATGAAGCTGGGCAGCAGGAAGCCGACGCCAGTTCCCACCATGGCCCCGACGCCCATCTGGATCAGGAAGGCAGGGGCGAATGGGAGAAGCGAAGCCTGCGGGGTCGCCACCAGCACCAGGGCGGCTCCCACCAGGAAGATGGCCATAGGATCGTTTGTACCGGATTCCAGCTCGATCAGGCCGGTCAGGTCGTTCCTGAGCGCACCGCCCTGGCCCCGAAGAGTAGCGAAGACCGCGGCGGCGTCAGTGGAGGCGATGACCGCCCCAAGAAGAAAGCCTTGGATCGGGGTGAAGTCGAGCAGCAGAACCGCGGCGGCGCTGACAACCCCTGCGCTTATCATCACTCCCACGGTGGAGAGTACCAGAGCCGGGGCCACTATGGGGCGCACCAGCTTCCAGTCGGTATCCAGCCCGCCCGAGAACAGGATGAAGATCAGGCACGCCACCCCGATGGTCTGGGCAAGGGAATAATCAGAGAATGCGATGCCGAACAGCCCGTCCGATCCGGCGATCATGCCCAAGGCGAGGAAGCCGATCATGGCCGGCAAACCGAACCGGCTGGACAGGCTGCCCGCCACCACCGTGGAGAGCAGAAGGACGGCAACGACAAGAAAGGCGAGATCGACGGGGTTCATCCCCTTCCTTGAAAGGGACCGCAGGGCTGCTGACAAGGGCGGCGAGGATTAACCGCCAAAGCTTGCTGGCCGGTAGGTTCGAGGCGCTGAGGCTCGGGCCGTCAGGTTGAGCGGCACCTTTGAGTCGAAACCAGCCTGAGGCGGAAAGCCGGAACACGGCCCTGGGTAGGCCGTCTGAGTGTCGCCTTCTTGGCGGTCGACGAAAGACCGCTTCTGGCGCCTCATAGACCTAGAATCGTATCCCCCGTTCGTGAAACTAGGCCGCTATTGAGAGCGGGGCTTCCTTGCCCCGCGGATCAGGCCGGCCAAGTTTGCGCGACGGCGGCGATAGCCGGAAGCTCCTCACAAAAGACTGTGTGTCTTCGTGCCCAGAGCCGTTGCAGCAGGCCCGTGGGTGCCAGATGATCGTATTTCGCGCTCTGAAGGTTCTCGACAAACTCACTGAGGGCTTGGGCCGAGGGCGCGCCACCGAGCTGCATCAACAAACTTCTGGCTTCCGTCGCCGTCGTGTCGGCCAAGGTGACGCCGAGGTCGTGAACTTCGCAGCCGATGCCGGCGGCCGTCAGAGCCACGGCGACCACATTGTTCATCGCAGTTCCCCGCCATATCAGCACATGGGTGTCGCCCCCCGAACGGACGAGGCCGGTGCGATCAAGGTCCAGGTCCGCGAATGCTTCCCGTCCTTGGGCGAGGAAGGTCATGGACTGGGCGTCCAGCCACTCTGGCATGTCGGCGTCCAGATAGACCTTGCGCATCTCCTCAAGGATGCGGTCGTCGAGCGGTTCGTTCGACTGACGGTCGAATTTAGGCAGGCGTCCGCTTGGATGGGGGGCGACCGAGAGGACGCGGGCCCTATCGTCGACATCGACCACCCGCCATCGCCGGCCGGCGAAGGCAAGCAGACTGCCGACCGCCAGCGCATTGGAAATCGGAATCTGACCGAGGGGCCGGGCACCGTGAAGTAGCTTCCATTCCTGGTCCGTCTCGAACACCGCATAGAATTCGCGCGCAGACGTGAGGGCCTCGCCTTCGGGTCCCAGCATGATCAGGCCGTCCGGCGACTGCTCGATTACGGCCAATCCCGGCGTGGCGAGATGGCGGAGGAGTTCGATGAAGTCGGCGATCTCGATCGAGGACAACGGGCCCTGTTCGCAGAGAATTCGGTAGAGGCCATCCGGCTTGACGCCCCCTCGCTCGACAATGACCGACAGGAGCTGATGGATCAGGACGGTGGCCACCGCCGGATCCGACTTGGGCGATTCCAAGAAGCGGGCCAGTAGGAGCCGCACCACCGCGACCGCCCTGACGGTCTGGGGACGAAGGCGATCCAGGGGGTCCAAGGCGCGCCCCAGATGCCGCTCGCGCGTATAGAGGCGAAGAATGGCCGGAGCTCCGGCGCGGCGCCCGCTGCGCCCGAGCCGCTGGCGCAGGCCAGCCAACGATCGTGGTGCGCCGATCTGGGCCACGCTCTTCACCGACCCGAGGTCGATTCCGAGCTCCAGCGTCGTCGTCGCCACGCCAGTCGTGGGCAGCGAGCCGGCCTTCAGGCGGCGCTCCAGTTCCTCGCGGAGCTCCTTCGACAGACTGCCGTGGTGAGGGAAGAACTCGTTCGGCACGCCCGCCTGCTCGGATCGAGTCAGAAGCCGGTTCGACAGGGCCTCGACCGTCCGGCGCGAGCCGCCGAAGACCAGATGGTTGTCGCCTCGCAGCGTCTCGAACAGGTGGTCGGAAATGACGTCCAGGGCCTGCGGAGCCTCTCCCTCAAGGGCATCGGCCCCGGGATCGCCTTCGGGCGGCTCCTCATAGCCTCGAACCTGGAGGCGAAGCTCCGGCGATCCGGACGTTTCGGCGACGCGATCGACGGCGTCGGGCGCCTGCGGGTTCATCCATGTCGCGGCGAAGGTCATGTCCCCCAGGGTCGCCGAAAGGCCGATCCGGCGCACCCGTCGGCCGATCAGAAGGTCGATCCGTCGCAACAGGCTGGCGAGATGCAGACCGCGCGGACCTTGCAGGAAAGCATGCAGCTCATCGATGACGATCGCGTCGAGTCCGGCGAACAGTCTTTCTGCGTCCCGCGTCCGGCGCAGGAAGAGCGCCTCGATGGATTCGGGGGTGATCAGCACCACTCCGGCGGGCGACTTCATGATCCGCGCCTTGGGGCCGGCGGGCGCGTCGCCATGCCATTTCGCGACCGGCAGCTCGAGCCGCTCCGTCAACAGCTCAAGCCGCCTGTGCTGGTCGTTGATCAGCGCCTTGAGCGGGCTGACGTAAAGGACGGAGAGACCCGGGGTTTCCCGTTCCGCGGCCCGGGTGAGAAGCGGAAGGAACACCGCTTCGGTTTTTCCGGCGGCCGTCGAGGCAGAGATGAGCACGTCCCGGTCATGTCCCAGGACCGCCTCGATCCCGTTCACCTGAACGGGACGAAGCTCCGACCATCCCTGTTCCCGCACCCATTTGCGGACCTGCGGATGCAGCCGGTCAAACGCCTCCATCCTAGAGCCGCAGGGTCGCCAGGCCGTCTTCCGTCACATCGTCGGCCACCTCGTGCTCGCGGGCGCCCTCCGCGTCGTTGGCCACGTCCACGCCGCCGATCAGTTCGCTCCAGCCCTGTCCCGGGTTCTGCTCAAGCACGGCCAGAAGTTGGACGAAGGCCTTGATCGTGTTTCGGGGCGTTCGGAAATAGGCCTCGCCGATCCGTTTGTTGCAGTGGGTCATGAACAGCGGCAGCGCTTCGTCCGGAACCAAGTGGCGGGCTGGATCGCCTTGGGAGAAGACGTTGCGGATGTTGGCGAGCAGCACCAGCAGGTCTTCCGGCGTCAGGCTCTGCAGGCGCACAACGGGGCCCGAGAGGTCGATGAGTCCCTGGCCGGCGAAGGCGTTCTCCATGAGGCGGGACTGAAGCGCCTCGTAGCTGTAGAGCCCGCGGCGCGAGTCCATGAGGAACTCAGGCGTGCCGCCGAACACGAACCCGATACCAGAGGCGCTGCCTTGCAGGCCGTCGTTCACGATGCGCAGGATCTGTTCGAAATTCTGGTTTCGCGCCTGGGCGCTCTGCAGCTTGTAGAGATTGACCATCTCGTCAAAGACCACGACCAGACCTGCATATCCGGCGAGCCGGACGAAGGCGGCGAGCAGCTTCAGGCTGTCGTAGACGTCCCCGTCGTCGATGATGTTGCGCACGCCCAGCGCCTGCCGCGCCTCCGTCTTGGTCGAATACTCGCCTCTTAGCCAACGCAGGGCCGCCCCGGTCAGGCCGGCGTCGTCGGTCTCGCTGCCGCGCCAGTAGGCCTTGAGCACGGCCGCATAGTCATATCCCCCGACATGCACCTGAAGAGCGGCGAGCCGAGCGTCGATCGCGGCCTCTACAGCCGTTCCCTTGTCTTCCGCGTCGCGCACGCATTCGGTGATGAATTTCTCGACGACCGTGGCGAGCGCGCCGCCGTCCGGCTTGGTGCGCGTCGCCAGATTGCGAACGGCTTCCGCATACAGCCCCCTGGCCTGTCCGGCGGTCGCGTGAATCCGGCGATCAGGCGCCAGGTCGGCATGGATCGTCACGCATTTGCGTTCGAGCGCGATGAGCCGCACGAGGTTGAGAAAGAAGGTCTTGCCCGCGCCATACTCGCCGATGACAAAACGCACTGCGGATCCCCCGTCCGCGATGCGGTCGATGTCGCGCACCAGCGCGCCCACCTCTCCGGCCCGGCCGACCTGGATGTGGGCGAGCCCCGTCCGCGGTACGACGCCCGCCGCCAGGGCCTGAAGAATGGTGTCACGGTCGCGGGTCTTGAGCGAGGCTGTGGCGGTCATGTTGCGGTCTCCAGGGCGGTCAGCCGATCCCGGAGGTGGCTGGCGGGATAGATGTCGTCGTCCTCTTCGAGGAGCGCCTCATCGAAGATCTCGAAGGCCCATTCGTTGATCGTCTCGAGCGCCCCGCCCGGCAGGAGTTTGAGATCCCGGGCCCGGGCCTCGAAGGCGTCGCGATCCAGGCGGCCGGACGTCAGAATCGCTGACAGCAGGTCCGCATGCCGCGCGTCGAGACCCTCGAAACGTGAACTAGACGTGGTCGAAGCCCGCGTCGGCGCCTCTTCCACCGGGTCCTCAATGAAGATGCTCGTGAGGAGGGCGGAGACCTGCGACGTCTCCTCCCGGATCCTGGCCAGGCGGGTCGCATCGAAGGCGACGACCGCAGCCGCTTCGGACGGAATCGGGACGCCGGCCGTGTGTTCCGCTGCGGCCACGGTGACCGGTTCGTCCGTGCGCCCCGTGCCTCGGTGCAGGGCCGCGTAGGCCTCATCCTGAGGCAGTCCGAGCGCCTTGTGGAGTTTTTCGAGAAAGCGCACCTCGACCGGCAAGACACGACCGTCGGCCAGGACGGTGGAGACGGCGGCCTGGATCGCCGCGCGGGTGGCGTTCGCGGGCAAGGCGCCGAGACGTTTCAGCGCGGCTTGAAGACGGGGCGGGTCACGGCTGAGCCACAGCGCATGGGCCGCGAGGCGCCGCCGCTCGTCGACGGAGAGCTCCGGAAGCGCGGCGAGGTCTGTCGCGACCTGGTCGAGTTCGGCGGGAACGACCTCGCCGTCCGAGGCCGCGGCGAGAAGCGCGATCTCGACCAAGGTGCGCGCCGCGATGAACGTCGCCCCGGTTTGGGCGGGGGCGCCCGTTGCGCCCTTGAACAGAACGATGGCGCCGTCCCGGTTCAGGGAAGCCTCGGTGTGGCGGCGATCGGGCTCAAAGGCGAACCCGAGACGATCCAGCAAGCCCGCAATATGACGCTGCAGGGTGACGGGAAGCTTGTCGTCACCGTCTTCAATCTCAAGAAGGGCGAGAATCTCGCGCGTGCGCGCGCTGGCCATCGGCGCGTCGCCGAGCAGCTGGTTCATGGCGGCCCGAACAGCGCCGACTCTTTCGCCGAAACGAAGATCAACTGTATCCGGGGGCAGGCAGAGGGCACCCTCAAGCGTGTCCCTCGCGTCCGATCGTTTCAGCAGGAGGCGGCTCAGGGCGTCGAGTTCAGGCTGCCAACCCAACAGCAGATCACGCAGACGGGTGACCGGCTGCGTTAGGGCGGCGATATCAGGCAGGTCGCCGATGGACAGATTGACCTGGAACTCGCTGCTCGCCGCGCGGTACTGGGCGTTCAGCGGACGCTTCGGGGCCCGGACCTTGATCCCATCGGGGTAGAGTTGGGTGAAACGGTGCCGCCAGAGCTCGGTCAGTTCGGGAAAACAGCGCCGGCCCGCCGCTCCGAGATAGGTGTCGGGCATGCCAAGGATCCAGAGGAGGCAATCATCCGCCTGGAGCGCCTCGCCCGCCGCCAGCTTCCCGCCCAGATACCGGCGAACGGACAGTGGCATCTCCCAGTCGCCGGCCCGGAGGTCGGGGGAGAGTTCTGGCGCCTGCGCCGCCGCGCTGCGAACCAGTCTTGCCGCGGTCAACAGCCGCTTCGCATAGCCGTGGAATGAGTGGTTGTCCTGGTACTGCGCCAGCAGGCGTTCGACTTCGGCTATGATGACGTCGAGTTCGGCGCGGGCGTTGTCGACGAACAGGCGGCGTTCGAGGCCGTAGAAGAAGATGAAGACATAGCCGATTCCCACCCTGGTCGTTCGACCTCCGGCCAGCCAATCCAGATAGGTGCGGCGGCCGCCGGGCGACAAGGCGTGGTAGGAGGGCCAGTAGGACAGGGCGATTCCGAGTTGGTCCTCTCCGGTCAGACCCACCCGGGCCGTCGGATCCACACGGTCCCGCGGCGTCTCACAGGAACGGGTGGGGCCGACGTAGACCATCGGAGAGACGATCCGGACGCCGCTGATCTCGATGGGGTCGGCCGATCCATACCAGCGCGGCCGGGCGTTGTCGGGCTTCGCGAAGTTCGCCGACGGCGATTGGTCTGTTCTGACGTCGGGGACCTCATTGGGCCGGTCCGGCGCCTGTGTCGGCGCCGGCGCCGACGGTGTGGCCGAAGCGTACATCAAGGGCGGCGCCACCGCGGCGCCGCTCTGGAGCGCTCGCGCGTGGTCCAGCACCCGATCAGCGGTTTCAAACCGCCGGTGCCTGCAGAAGAATCCCTGCGATGTGCGCTTGATCCCGTAACCCTCGACAAGCCGAAGGTCGTCCGCCGACAACCCTGCCGTCCAGGCGTCCAGGTCGACGACGGCCACAGACGCTTGTGAGGACGCCGGATCGGAGGGGACCGAGAGATCTATCGTCAGTCGCGCGGTTTCGAGACGCGACGGGACGGCCGGATGCGACGCAGAACGCGCCGCTTTGCGACTGGCGCCCCGCAGGTTGAACCAGACGACCAGGGCGGCCAACGCCAATACCCAGAACCAGAAGCCCATGCCACCCCCGCAGGACGGCCAAGCTACTATCTGTGAGTGTGATGATCCACTCGAATCAATCCCGCGGTCCCGAGGGTGTGGTCGACTCAAGGTGTCGCCGGATGAACTGGACTCTCATCGTGTGCGCAGCTTAGCTGGGGCTGGAAGGGGCGCTGTTATGACAATGCTGACCATCGACCATTTTCTTACGGCAAGGGCCGGGCTCAGGCGCAACCTCTCACAGTCGCGCGCCGAACGGCTGGGTCGGCCGATCAAGGGGCACGAGTTCGACGATCACGGGATGCTGGTCGAAGTCGATGATCCGCCAGCCCCGCCGATGGCTTTTCACCTGATCTATTCCGACGCCAGGAATGCCTTGTCGGGTCGGTGCGTGACGCTGAACAGTCTCAAGCATGAGGTCACTGACGTCAGGCTGACGGGCTACTGCTACATGCGCTCGGCGATGCGAATGTTCATGGCGTCACGGGTGGTCGAGGCGACCGACCTGGCGACCGGAGAAGTGCACGATGACGGTCTCGAATTCTTCCGTGAGCATCCGCTTCTGAAAATGATGACGGCGAGCGAGGTCGCCGCGCGATCCCCCGAACTCCTCGCGCTGCAGGATTGCCGGGACGAGATCATCATCCTCAGCTTTGTCGGCGCATCAGACGGCGATTTCGACGAGGACGAACGGGAGCAGATCGTCAGACACGTCATGCTGAGATCGGACGATCCGCTTCATGAACCCACGATCCGTAAGCGCGTAGCGTCTATCGTGCCCGATGAGCGGGCGTTCGAGCGCGCCTTGAATCGACTATGCGCCGGAGAAGGCGACCCGGCCGCCCTCATGCGGTCGATGCGGCGCGTTATCGATGCGGACGGTGAGGTCGATGCCGAAGAGGTGGCGTTCGCGTCCGAGATTCAGGCACGTCTGCGGGCCGCGGGGCGGCTTTAGGAACGGGCGGCGCGGTCGTCGCCTGTTGCGATACTCGCCCACGGTCCCGTACGCTGTCCCTTGCCGCGACTCCTTAGGTCGCCTTGGTGCATCGGGGTTGCGGGCGCATCCTCAGTCCGACCGGTATAGTGGCGCATCGAGCACGGCCGCCTAGACTCGACCAAATGACTCTGAGTCGTCGAACGACTGGCAGATCATTTACTAGGCACAAATGCGTCGGAGGTGGGCGAGGTGAGCCGGATCGACAATCCGCATCATCTCTAGAAGCGTCGCGTTCGCGTCCCGGGTCTCTTCCAGCGTCATCGAAGAGAAGCCAATCAGATCGTCCAGACTTTCGGAATGCGACTCGACCTGAGCCAGACGTTCCAGCGCGGTGATGCGGTCCTGGTCAAGGTCGGTGTACTCTGCACAAAGCTGCGCGATCTTCGGCGCCAGCCCGGAGCTTCCGGGGCATCTGAAGGCGAGAAAGACGTCAAGAACCCGCCGAAGCACGTTCGGCATCATGTAGGCGTACTCGAACTCGGGGTCCGTTTCCGCTTCGAACTTGAGGACGTGGTGAAACAGGAAATGGTACTCGAAATCGTAGTCGCGCAGCAGCTTCGACATCTCGACAAAGCTGGCTGATCGCGCGGTCCCACCCTTCGGAATCGTCACATCCATGAACAAGAAGGTGGCGGTGGGGGCCTTGTCCTTTTCGATGGGCCGGTGCCGGTTCTTCCAAGCCTTTTTGAACTCGTTCATGCACTGCTGATTATGTGTCAGCACGAAGAGCTGGCCAGCCTTGTCCAATCGGCTCTTCACCAGCGCACAGGCAAAATTCAACGCCTTGGTGTCGAGGCTGGAAATCGGATCGTCCACGACGACGATCAGATCTTTCAACTTCCGACCGTCCGACTCCAGCGTCGATATGAAGTAGCAGAGCGCAATCGCGGTTTTCTCGCCTTCGCTTGGGGTTCCCTCAACGAGTCGCCCGTGGCGATGGATCTCGTAGCCCTCCGCGACTGCTGAGATCGTCAGTTCACCGTGCCCCAGATAGGATTCGATAAGCTTGTTGATCTTGTCTGCGGCTGGCCCGTGTTCGCGCACCTCCGACTTTAGCCGGGCCACTTCCTGAGTAAGGTGCGTAAGGTCCGCTTCCGCAGATATCGCTTCAGTTTCGGCCGCCTTCTGGTCGGCAACCAAGGCATCATATTCTACTCGGCCGCTCGCCAAGTAGTGCCGCCGCACAGCTATGCGTGCGTCTTCCTGATACCGGTCAAAGCCATCAATGCGCTCGTTATGGGCCCGCAAAAGTCCGTTCAGTTCACCGAGGATGCCCGTTAGGGCCGCGACGGCTTCGGCGATGTCCGGTTCGGACGCGAGACCCCCGGCATCCGCAGGCTGGGTCGGCTTGCCCTTCTTGTCCGCCAGAACAGCAACGCCACCGGACACGAGTCGTTCGCAGGCTTTGATCGCCTCGATAAGCCGCTCACGAGTTTCCTTGTAAGGCTGACGAAGTTCGACAGAGACAGCGTCTAGCGTTGCGACTGCGATCCGCAGATCGGCCAATGCAGACAGCGTGGCCTCGCCATCGGCATGGGCGCTTCCCACCAATTCAAGGAAACGCTCGAGCTTGTCATCAAAGGCTCGTTCGAGCACTTCGCGGCGTGCTGGCTGGATCGGCCCCGTGCAGAACAAACAGGTCTCTAGGTCATGGGCGTTATGATACGTGGCGCCTTCCTTGACCCAGAGAACCATATCCGGGTGCTGGCTCAGTTCCGCAATCACCACCGTCCCCGGGGTTTGCGCGGCAAGCTCACGAGCTTGGCTGATCGTCTCAACGATTGGCCGATCCTGGAAGGTCAGCTCATTCACCCGCGCCATCGGCTCGTCGAGCCGACATGTAGCCTTGGCCGCCTCCAATTGCTCCTCGGTCAGGTCCGCGCCTGGCCCCAGATCCAGCGTCCCGAAATCTTGCACTAGCTGTGGGGCTTCGTACTTCCGATTTCGGAGGCGTAAGTTCTCGGCAACAAGCTTGGCCCGTTCCCGTTTGAATGTCGCGAAGGCTTTTTCCTTTGCCTTCAGGAGAACGTCCGCATTGGTCCGACGGAGTTGCGCTGCTGGCACGGCGGCCTCTTGTCGCGCCAACTCCGCCGCCAGTTCCGCCTGCTCTCGTCCGATGTAGAAAACGGGGTTGGCCGTCCCTGTTGCCCACTGCAGATTGTGTTCAACAAAGTCGGCGTTGAACACGAGGACCCGCTGCTCCAACCCCGTGAGCTTATCCGGGCAGCCGAGAATTGCGCCGTCATCGAGCTCAAACTCGAAGGCGCAGGCAGGGGGTAGCTTCCCATCGCGATTGCCAGATTGGAGGCTGGCAAACAGTCGCGACAACGTGCTCTTACCCGATCCGTTGAAGCCGTAGATCAGGTTGTACCGGCGCAAGGAGAGCGTGGGCGTCCGGACCATTCTGTCAGCCAAGACCCCCGCACCTCTCAATGCGCGGATGTTCGAAATTATCGCCACGTTCCCCCCCGGGTTCGTGCCTTGAAGGCTCGTTACCCTGCGCCTCTTTGCGCAGACTTATAAGAGCAAATTACTACCATAGTATCGTTGGTTGTAGCGGCTAAAGCGCGGGGTGCGCGGTTGCCTAGGCATTTGGCGTCGTCCGAAACAACATCGAAAGGGCCGTCAGAATTCGTTCAGACCGGCGACGGCCAAACTTCTGGGTTCTGCCCGTCCTGCCGAGACTGGACGAAAGCGCCATAGTGGCCGACGGGAGGGCTCCAGAAGCGGCACTTCGGCTGTCATTTGGAATGTCGTGTTTCCGGGGGTATCCGCAGGACCGCTTCTGGCGCATCTCGGACGCTTTCGCTCAAGGCCGATCCCCCGGTGCTTATCGCGGCTGTCTCGTCGCCGCTGCGGCGGGGGGGGCGAACCGCGGGTCTCGTGGCGATGATGATGGGCTCCATCACGGTCGGGAGGGCCGACGTTTGGGCGCTTCGGCGTGGAGGCGGGCAGGCTCACGGGCCGCCTAGGCCGTTGGGCGGGTGAAGACCGGGGGGCGGCGGCGTCTCCTGCGCGCGCCAGCATCGCGCGGCCTCTCTGTGGCTTGATCTGATCGAAAGCCGGCGGCTTCCGCAACCGGGCGGGGCGAGTTTCTTCCCCGGCCTGCGGCCTCCTCGCGAGACAAGAAACACGCCCCGCCCGGTCCTGCGCTGTCGCTTCGGGATCTTGCGCCTTGGGGGCGCTGCGACCTGCGGGCCGCCCGTCTTCCGATCGGACGATCGCCATCGAGGCCGCGGCAGGCGTGGCCCGAGATCAGCAAGGAGACACCACCATGGCCACCATCGGAACCTTCACCCGGCAAGCGGACGGCGCCTACAGCGGTTCGATCAAGACCCTGACCCTCAACGTCAAGGCGGCCCAGCTGCGGGCCAATGAGAAGACCGACGACAAGGCGCCCGACTTCCGCATCTTCTCCGGCCAGACCGAGTTCGGCGCCGCCTGGAAGAAGACGAGCCAGCAGAACCGCGAATACCTGTCGGTCAAGCTCGACGATCCCAGCTTCCCCGCCCCGATCTACGCCTCCCTGGTCGAGGTCGACGGTGGGCACAGCCTGATCTGGTCCCGCTGACCGAGCCGCGGCGGCGCTGAGGCGCCGCCGCCCTTCCTCAAAACCCTTCATCCGGAGGCCGCCATGCCGCGCCCCAACGAACCCGCTCGTCCGGACCTCTACAGCCGGATCACCGACAAGATCATCGCCCAGCTGGAGACGGGCGTTCGCCCCTGGACCCAGCCCTGGACCGCTTCGACCAGCGTCAGCCGGCCGCTCCGCCACAACGGCGAGGCCTACAGCGGCGTCAACGTCCTTTTGCTCTGGGCTGAGGCCATGGCCCGAGGCTTCCAGTCTCCCACCTGGATGACTTTCCGTCAGGCGCTGGCACTGGGCGGCTGCGTCCGCAAGGGCGAGACCGGCTCCACCGTGGTCTACGCCAACACCCTGGCCCGTGCCGAGACCGACGAGTCCGGCGAGGAGCAGCTGCGCCGGATTCCGTTCCTCAAGGCCTACACCGTCTTCAACGTCGAGCAGATCGACGGGCTATACGAAGGTCATACGCCGCCGCCGGCGCTGGTCGTCAATCCGGACAGCCGGATCGCCCGGGTCGACGCCTGGTTCGCGACCTTGGGCGTAGACGTTCGCCACGGCGGCGGCTCCGCCTTCTATCGGCCGTCGACGGACCATGTGCAGATGCCGGCCTTCGACCAGTTCCGCGACGCGCAGAGCTACTACGCCACCTTGGGCCATGAATGCGTGCACTGGACCGGCCATGCCGCTCGCCTCGCCCGCGACTTCAGCCGTTCGACCCGGGCCTACGCCCGCGAGGAGCTCGTCGCCGAACTCGGGGCCGCCTACCTCTGCGCCGACCTCGGCCTGGCGCTCGAGCCGCGCGAGGACCACGCGGCCTATCTCGACCACTGGCTCGAGGTGCTGCGCGGCGACAAGCGCTTCATCGTTTCCGCGGCGGCCCACGCCCAGCGCGCCGTGGCCTTCCTTCACCGGGCGACCTGAGCCGCGACCGCCTCACCAATCCAGGCCGAGCGCGATCACTGTCGCGTTCGGCCTGGCGCGCGTCCGTGCGTTTCCAGGGGCGTCGGGGGGGCGGCGCCCAGCGCGCGGGGTCGCCGATGGCCTTATGGCCGCGGGAGGCCTAGATTGAGACTGTGGAAGACCGGATTGAAGCCTTCATCGGCGCGTGGATGCGCGACCATCGAGCGGTGCTGGAGGAGATCGTTCTTCTGCAGGGCGATGATCCCTCGACGCCCTATGGTGCGGCCATGGCGGCCTGCCTCGATCATGCGGCGCCCTGGGCGGACGTCCTGGCGACCCGCCCCGGGGACGATGTCTAGCCGGTCGCCCCGGGAGCCGCGCAGCCGGGTCCGTCCAGTCACCAGAACGGCGATCTGACTGGCCTTGTTCGGCGTCGCATCGTGCGCGTGGTGAATGGCGGGGGCGTCGATCCGCATCTGTTCGACCCTGCCGGTGGTGCGGCGACGGCTCCGGCCGCGCCGCTCGGCGGCGACAAGGTTTGCGACTTGGGTCGACGGAGCATGGCGAGGGTTCTGGAGAACCGCGCCCGACCGTTGCGACGTCTGGATGGCCCTGGTTGTCTCCGCCCGGTTGGGGCGCCCGTCAGGGCGGCGGGCGAGCGGCCGCCTTTGCGGTCGCCGAGGGGAGGGCGGGGAGCACCGGAGACCTACGGGGCGAGGGGGATCTCGGTCTAGGGCAGGATAGGCTTTGCGCCGGCAATGTCACACAGAGACCGCTCCCTTGCCCCACTTCAGCGTCAGGCTCGACGACGATCTGGTCCGCCGCTTCGACGCCGCCGCGGCGAGTCGGGGCGGGCGGTCGCGACTGCTGCGTCGGCTCATGGAGGAGGCGGCGCAGGCCTCGCTGCCGGAGCCCGTTGCGGCGATGCCGGCAGGCCGGACGGGCAAGCTGACCCTGCGCCTCGGCGAGACCGACCTGGCCCGGCTGGAGGCCGAGGCGGCCGTCCTGGGCCTGTCCCGCACCCAGTGGAGCGTCGCGGTGATCCGGCGCCGTTTGCACCGGCGGCCGCAGCTGACGCCTCCGGAGGCGTTCGCGTTCATCGAGGTGCAGCGCGAGCTGCGGCGCATCGGGGTCAACATCAACCAGATCGCCCGGGCGATGAACACCGCCGTGCTGGAGGGGACGGTGCTCGACCTTGAGATCGCCCAGGTCGCGGCCTTCGCCGACGAGATCCGGGCGCATCTGACGGGCCTGACGGCGGCCTTCGAGGGCAATCTCGCCTACTGGTCCGACGGGACATGAGCGACTTCCGGACTCCCATCGGTTTTGAGGAGGCGTTGCGCCCGCCGGTCGATGTCCGGCGCGCCCGGGTGACGTGCGGCGTTCTGGGGCGGCCGTCGGCCGGGGAGGGCTCCCGGGCGCAGTTGATGCGGGTCGCGCGGCGGGTTCCGGAGGTGATGGTCAAGATCACCGGCCGCACTCGTGACGCCGGCCATCTTCAGCGGCACCTGGATTACATCTCCCGCAACGGCAAGCTTGTGCTGGAGGGGCCGGACGGTGAACGCCTGGAAGGTCGGGCCGCGGTCCGGATCCTGGCGGAGGACTGGACCGCCGAACTCGCGGCCGAGCCGGGGCGCCGTCGCGACGCACCGGTGTCCCTGTCCTTGGTGCTGAGCATGCCGGCCGGGACCGATCCCATCCGCGTCCGGGACAGCGCCCGCGCCTTCGCCCAGGCGACCTTCGGAGAGCGCTTCCCCTGGGTGTTCGCCCTGCACACCGACGACCGCCATCCCCACGTCCATCTGACGGTTCGCATGCTGGGGCGGAAGGGCGAGCGTCTGAACCCGCGCAAGGCCGATCTTCAGGCCTGGCGGGAAGGGTTCGCCTGGGCCCTGCGCGCCCGAGGGGTCGAGGCGGAGGCGACTCCTCGTCGGGCCCGCGGCGTGACCAAAAAGGCCGAACGGCTGCCGGTACGAAAACTGCGGGAACGCTTTGTCGCAGGGACCGGGCCGGTCCCGCGCGTCCTCGCCGCCGCCGCTGAGGAGGCGGCCGTGCGGGAAGAGAAAGCTCCTGCCTGGCGCCGGGCGCTGCGGGAGCGGCAGCTGAGGATACGCTGGGCCTTCGTCGCCGAGTCCTTGTCGTTGGGACGATCCGACCGAGCTCAGGACCGGGCCCGCGCGGCGACGATCGAGCAGTTCGTTCGAAGCCTGCCGCCTGTCGAGACACGGCGTGATGAGATCGCGCGCCGGCTGGATGAAGCGCGCCGCCGCGATGACGATGATCGCATGCTGGTCGATCGGCCGAGGCGCCGATGAACCACGGCGATTGGGGGAGGCCCCGGCTAGACCCAGCGATCGTATCGAAGTTGAGCGTTTACCACCCTTGCCAGCGACGGCTTCCCCGACAAGCCGAAAGCGCGTTGAGCAATCACCTCAAGCTCGCCCGCGGCCTTGGGCTTCCAGCCATGCTGTATCGCCCAGGATTTTACGCTGCCGACAGGCGCGCTGTGGCCCTTGTTCCTCAGGATTCGAAAGGTGTCCTGGGCTGACTGCTTGTCGATGGGCCCCAGCATTCCCTGGCCGAGATTCGCACTGGCGGTCAGCGACTCCAAGGCTTTCACAACGCGGGAGTCCGCGACGATCACAGCTGGGGCCTGCGCCGGTTGTCCCGGCACAGTGGGGTTCCAGCGAGCGACCCATTGCGGCGCTCGGCCCACCAGATCCGGAACAGCGACCAAGCCGACGATGTTGGCGACGCCTTCGATCAGCTCCAGCGCCGTGTCGTCCGTATAGTAGGCAATCACCACGGTCTTCTTCGCGCCGATGCGGAACGTCTTCCAGCCGTCGGCTGATAGGGTGATCCCGCCCGGCAACGATAGGGTGTCTCCCTTGGACAGGGCCTTGGCGCTCTGTACGCCAATTACCCCGGCGAGGGTGGCGTTCTTGAGCTGAGGTCGGCTTGGGACAAGAAGGATGATGCTCTGGCTTCCTTCGGACGCGCAGAGGCTCATCGCCGACGTTAGCGCCGCTGGCCACGCCTTCGGGTCATGGCTGTCTAGAGGTATGAGAATTCTCTGGATGGGCGGCAAGTGTCACCTTCGAGTTGTGGTACTGCGCTGCTACCACCCGCGCAGCCCGACATCCATGGGCGAGGTAGCCGGGATCGTTCACGCGGGCCTGTCGAGCGGACGGGCGAGGCGAGGGTGCGACGGATGCAACATTTTGCGTGTAGGTGGGCAGTGATGGCTCGGGATGCAGCGTCGGCGGCATGGACCTGCTGAAATCATCTTTGGTGGCCTTGGACAGCTCGCACTGGGCCGACCTGATCAAGGCGGCGACCTCGCCTTCGTCGGCGATGCGGGCCAAGGCGCGCGCGTTCCCGGCCCAGCTGTTGGCCCAAGGATGCGTGCCACTTTTGTGCTGGCACCATTTCGAAGAACTACTAGCGATCGAGGACGACGCGATCGTCGACGCGCGGCTGGCGTTTATCGAGAGCCTGCCCTTTATCGCCTGGATCCAGTCCCTGGACGAACCGCATGGGTTTGGCGCGATCACCGACGTGGTCGCCGCCGAGGCCATGGCGATTTGCGATGGCGCCGACACGCCATTGGCGGTTCGCGATCAGGCCCGGGCGCGGCTCGTCCGGTTCGGCAGCGGCCTGGACGCCATAGGTCCCGATCGCTGGGTCTGGCACCTGCTGCGTCCCGACATTCTCGAGCGAAATATCTGTTCGCGCACGATCACGGCGATCGCGCCGGTCAAGTTCATGGACGGTTCGACCCCGGTCAGAGCCTTGATGGCCCAGAGCCTCCGGTCCGCCGATGAGGTCAAGGTGCAGTTTGCGGCCATGACCCGCATGCTGACCGGAGAGATCGCAAGGCACGGCGACCGTCGCATTGAGAATCCGCAGGATCTTGCGGCGACCTTCTGCGCCGACACCGCGCAACTGGCGCCGTGGTCGTCTGCCTCGGTGGGGGAGTTCGTCATAGGGGTCGCTGAGGCCCAGGGCGTGAGGGCCGAGGAGATCACCCCAGAAATGACGGTGGACCAGTTGGGTGAACTGGGCGTGTTCCGGTCGAAACTGCGTATCATCGCCGAGAAGACCGGCCACACGGTGGACGAGCTTTGGCAGCGCGTCCGGATGGACCAGTGCCCCCACTGGATTATCGAGGACGGCCTCGGTCGCTACCGCCCTGCGCTGGCGGAACGACGGGGCAGCGACCTCAACGACGGTTATCTGGCCGTCCTGGCCGCCTATGCGGACCATCTCTATGTCGACAAGCGCAAAGCCGAGAACTTCCGCCAGGCCTCAGGTAAGGCGCCGGCCCTGAATGCTCTGATCGGACGCATATGGAAGGCGGCGCACTATGCCGACATTCCACAGCAGCTGGCGGAAGTCGCCGCCTAGCGTTCTATGTTGCGGGGGGGCTCCTCGACCGCCGCTGCGTCCTCGATAGGTCGCGCAAGATCCAGCCGGAGCGCCCGGTCGATGCGTATGGCGTCGGGTTCGTAGACGCCGGCGGCGTCGGCGTAGGCGCGCCAGTCGCGGACGCGGTCGGCGATCTCCCGCACCATGCCGAGGGTCTTGCGGCGCTTGAAGCCGCAGTGGGCGCCGAAGGCGACCAGGTCCTCAAGGATGAACCCGTCGCGCTTGCCGTTGAAGGTCATCTGGTGGGTGCTGGTCCAGGGGCCGGACGGATTGTAGGCGTAGCCGACGTCGAAGGCCGGGGAGAGCCGCCAGCCGCCGGAGCGGTCCATCAGGAAGGCGATGTTCTTCACATGGTCGTCCTGGTTGCGGATGAACAGGTTGAAGACGGCGCGGCGGAACTGCTGCTCGATATCGGCGGCGCCGAGGCCGAGCAGGCGGATCGTCTCGACGGCCTGCTCGTAGCTGTAGGCGCCGGCGGCGTTGAAGTCGAAATGCCGGAGCGCGCCGAGCGACTGCATGTGCAGCTTGCGGCCGTCCGGCGTGCGGTCGAAGCGCCGGGTCATGAAATGGCTGCGTCCGCCCTCGTGGTGCAGGCGGCATTCGGCCATGTCGATGCCGACGTCGGCGGCCATCCTGGAGAAGGCGTATTCGATCAGGCCGAAGCCCTGCGGATCGGCCAGCTCCTTGTCGCGGTTGTTGCTGACGCCGTCGAACTTCATCAGCCAGTCCGAGAAGCCTTCGCCCGCCGGGGCCTGGCCGGAGCGGAACTCGCCGGTCTCCTCGTTCCATGCCAGCACCGCCTTGGCGCGGGCGCCGCCGGCGGAGGTCCCGACCCGCAGGATCTCCTCGAGGGTGTCGTGGTCGTCCTCGCCGGACAGCACGCCCTTCATGTCCTGGCGCATCGACAGGACCTGGTTGGCCAGGTCGACCAGGGCCTCGATCTGCAGCCGGCGCGAGCGGCGGGCGGCCTTCATCAAGGTGGGGTGGAACTCCAGCGCGCCCATGCCGCGGGTGCCGATGTAGCAGAGCCGTTCGACCGGGTTGAACGACCGGGCGTCGCGGCCCTGCCGGGTCAGCCAGGCGTCGATCAGGGCGTTGCCGTATTTGTCGGGCAGGGAGTCGGCTAGCAGGCCGGGCAGGCCCTTGAAGGCGTCGCGGGGCAGTTCGGGAAAGGCGTAGGGAGCCAGGCTCGGCGGCATCACCAGCGGAGAGACGGCGATGCCGCTGGCGACGAACTCGGGAACGTACTGGAACACCGCATGGTCACGGTCCTCCAGCCAGCTGACCGCGCCGATGTCGCGGCCCCACAGGCGGATGGTGGCGTCGGTCACTGGTCGTCGTCCCAGGTCCAGGGCGTGGCCGGGCCCTCGGCGCCCGCGCCACTGGCGCGGCGGCGTTCGCGCCCGGCGGCGATGCGCACCCGATCGACCGGTCGGATGTCGGCGGGCGGGGCGAGGGCCTCGAGCCGGTCCCCCAGGCCGAGCGCCTCCAGCACCCGGATCAGGGTGTCGAGGGAGACGTTTTCTCCTGCCTCGAGCCGGCGCAGGGTGTTGAGGGCGACGCCGGCGTCGTCGGCGAGCTGGCGCTGGGTCAGGTTGCGGTTCAGCCGCTGCGCCGCCAGACGGTCGCCCAGTTGCTCCGCACGGGTCAGAAGGGTGGCTTCGGCGGTGGACATTCAAGAACCCCTATATGGGTGATTGTCGGCAAGTTAAGCCATTATCGCTAATATATGGGTGTTTATGATTCGATCAAGAAGGAATATATAAAGCCCCATATATGGGTGCTTGGCGGCGGTATGGCCAATAAGAACCCATTTATGGATATTTGCGGACGCGCCTGAGCGGCCCGCGCGTCAACGTTTGCGGCGCCTGTCCGCGTCCGGGCGGTCCCTTGTCGCCGACCGTTCGAGGTCTGGCGGCGGCCGGAAGGTGTGGCCGCGCTCGAGGTGGGCGCGGCCCGCGCCCAGGCGCGTTCGAGCAGTCGTGTCCGCGCCGCCGGATCGCCGACCAGGGCGTGGACGGCGGCGGCGGCCAGCCGCATGCGGGCTTCGAGCGGCGGGGACGGGGCGACCGGGCGCTCCGTGGGGCGTGGGCGATCGGGACCCCGGGCGGGGGTCCGGGCCCCGCCCGCCTGACGGTCCCGTTCGGTGGGGCGATAGCCCCTCACGGAGATATCCATGGCCTGGGCCTGGACCCAGGCCTCTCGGCGGAAGGCCGGATCGCCCTCGACGCGGACCTGGGTCCAGCCGCGATGGCGGGCGATCCTGAGCATGTCGGCGCGACGTCGGGATAGGCGCTGGCGGCCGTCAGCGCCCGACCCGCGTCGCGGAAGGCCGGCTGGTCGGCGCGGTGGTCGCGAAAGAAGCGCTCGGCCCGGCCGCGGCCGTCGTGTTCGATCAGATAGCGGTCGAGGATCGACGGCGGCAGGTCGCCCTTGGTGCGCGAGACCGTCGCGCGGCCCGGGCCGGACGGCGTCAGCCGGCTTTCGGCGGACGCGCCCCGTTCCGGCTTGTCGGGAGCGGCGGCGGCCATCAGCGGTCACGCGCGGGATCGAGGGCCGGGGCGGGCGCGCGGACGCCCGCGTCGATCATCCGGTCCAGCCAGTCGCCCACCGCCGTCTCGTCGGCGCCGGGCGCCGGCGGCGGCGCGCCCTCCGCGGCGAAGGCGCGGGCGATGGCGTCGAAGCCGAACATCGCCGTCTCGTCAGGGATGGGGACGGGCGCGACGGGCTCGGGGGCGGGCGGATCGACGCGCGGCGCGACGGGGACGAGCGGCGGTGGGCGGCGGCGGCGGACGAAGACGCGCTCACGCCAGGAGACGATCTTGCGCCCCCGGGTCGGCGGCAGGCCGGCCTTGAGCACGATGAGGTCGCCGGGCGGCAGCAGCATCAGTTCCTGCGGCAGCATCAGGGCGCGGCGCTGCTCGGAGGCGGTGGTGCTGCGCCGCCCCGGGGCCAGGCCCGTGGGTCGGCTGCGGCTGCGGGCGCTGTAGGTGTAGAAGCCGAGCCGCTCGCTGAGGTCCTGGGCGACCTTGAGCTCCTTGGGGGCGAAGACGACCTCGACGCCGCAGTTGGTCAGGATCTCTTCGGTGACGTCGGGGCCGTAGAGGGCGCGCAGCTGGGACGGGCTCTGGATCACCGGCAGCAGGCGCAGGCCGTAGCCGGCCACGAAGGAAAAGGCGTGGGCGAGGACCGGCGCGGGGCCGAGGCGGGCGAACTCGTCGAGCAGCACCAGCGCCGGCTGGTCGCCGGGGCCGGGCAGGACGCGGCTGTTGAGATCGACCAGCTGCTGGAACAGCAGGCTGTAGAGCGGCGCGACCCGCTGCATATTGTCCGGGGCGGCCCCGAGATAGAGGGAGATCCCGCCACGGCACAGGGCGCGCAGGTCGAAGTCGCTGGCGGCGGTGGCGGCGTCGACCGCCGGGTTCAGCCACAGGCCCATGCGGGTGGTGATGGTCTGGCGTACCGAGGCGAAGGTGTTCTCCCCGGCGCTGCAGAAGTCGGTCAGGGCCGAGACGCAGGGGCCCGAGAGCGGCCGGTCCGCGCGCCGCCGGTCCGCGATCAGGGCCGGAAACCGCGTGCGGGGATCGCCCCGGGTCAGCTGGCGGAAGATCTCGCCGAGGGTGAAGGGCAGGGCGGGGGTTTCGGCCACGAAGGCGCCGACGCCGATAAAGCCGATGCGGGCCGCCTCCGACCAGAAGGGGTCGGCGTGGTCATGGCCGGGGAAGAGCATCACCGCCATCCGCTGCAGTTCGTCGAGCACGACCTCGGGCCGGCCGCGGTCGACATGGCCGAGCGGGTTGTAGCGAGCCGTGCGGCCGTCGAGGGCCAGGGGGTCGAACATCAGCACAGTCTGGCCGGAGGCGGCGCGAAACCCGGCCGTGGCCAGGAAATTCTCGCGCTTGATGTCGAGCACGACGACCGAGCCGGGCCAGGCCAACAGGTTGGGGATGACCACGCCGACGCCCTTGCCGGTGCGCGTCGGGGCGTAGACGATCACATGTTCGGGCCCGCCCGAGATCAGCAGGCCGCCGCCGGCGTGCCCCAGCACCACGCCCTGATGCGCCCGCAGGCCGGCGCGGCGTTGCTCGCCCGCCGTCGACCAGCGCGCGGCGCCGTGCAGGGGGCGACGGCGGTTGACGATCATGACGACGATGAGGATCAGCAGCAGCAGGCCATGCCCGGCCGCGCCGATGCGCAGCCAGCGGCGCACCAGCGGATCGTCGCGATAGTACCAGAACCAGCCGGGGACGCGGGCCAGGTCGATATCCGCCTCCAGTCGGCCGAGGCCGGCGAGGGCGACGAGCGCGGTTCCCGAAAGCGCGATCGCCAGCAGGGCGGCGAGGGCGAGGGCGACGAGGGCGGCCCTAGCCGCGGGGCTGACGCTTGCGAGCCGGCTCATGCCAGACCTCCGTCATTCGGAACCGGCCGTCGATCTTCTTCATCTGCACCACCACGTCGACGAGCAGATGAAGCAGGGCGCGGATGTCCTCGCGCGGCAGGTCGCGTCCGCCCTCGGATTCGCGCACCAGCAGGGTGAGCTGCTCGAAGGCCAGGGCGGCGGAGTCCGCGTGCACCGTGGTGATCGAGCCCGGATGGCCGGAGTTGACGTTGCGCAGATAGAAGAAGGCCGTGCCGTCGCGCAGTTCCTGCAGCAGGATGCGGTCCGGCCGCATGCGCAGGGCGCTCTCCAGCAGCGCCTTGGGGCCGACCCGGGCCAGGCCCTGTCCCTCCTTCGAATAGAGCAGGTGGACGACATTGCGGTGGGGGACGGTCAGTTCGCGGGTGTCCTCTATGGTCAGCAGCCGCTCGTGGGCGGGGATCAGCTCGACCAGCCCCTTGGCGAAGGTGGTCTTGCCCGAGCCTGTCGCCCCGGAGATCAGGATGTTGCGGCGGCCCTCGACAGCGAGACGGAAGAATCCGGTCCAGTCGCCGGCGGTCCGGCGTTCGATCAGCGCCGCGTCGACATCGTCGACGCCGTCGACGTCGGCGGGCCGCGTGTCGGCGAACAGGCCGGCCGCCTCGAACTCGCTGAGGCCCATGCGCCGGTGCGACGGCTTGCGGATCGTCAGCGATACGGTTCCCGCCGGCGCCGCGGGCGGCAGGACGATCTGGCAGCGGGCGGCGCCGGGCAGCACGGTGGAGCAGATCGGCCGTTCGGCGTCGACGTCCTGTTTGGTGTAGGCGGCGGCGGCGACCGCCAGGGTGCGCAGCCAGGGCTCGGTCAGCTCGGGCCTCTCGTGCCAGCGCCAGCCGCCGGCCTGTTCGACCCCGATCTCGCCCGGACGATTGATCACCACCTCGGTCACGTCGTCCGGCACGAGGAAGGGCCGCAAGGGAGCGAGGTAGTGATCGAGGACCGAGGTGTCGTCCATCACCGGGCCCGCAGCCGGTAGACGCCGGAAAAATCGAGGTCCTGGGCGACGAAGATGGAGACTTCCGCGCCCTGGGCCTTGCGCAGGGTCGGCGGGATGCCGACCGAGTTCTGCAGCGCCACGGCGGCGGCGTCCGAAGGGACGCGGGCCGTGGATTGAACGTCGCGGCCCTCGCCGACGGCGGCCTGGACGCCGTCGTCGACGATCGACAGCAGCAGGGCCCCGCCGAACCGGTCCCAGAAATGGGTGTCCACCGACCCGTCGAAGCCCGCGCGGCCGAGCGCGTCGGCGGCGGGGGAGGCGAGGGAGACGGCGGCGCCGCCGGGGGTGACGGCGCGGGTCCACAGCACGAACAGCCGTCCGCGGCCCGGCTCGAGTCCGCCGCGGTACTCGCCGAGCACCCGGCTGCCCCGCTCCATCAGGACGACGGCGCCGTTGTCGGACCAGACGTCGCTCGGCAGGACGCAGCTGACATAGCCGGGCGTAGCGCTGTCCATCGCCGTCTGCAGCACGCACGGGACGCTGGTTCCGGCGGTCAGCAGCAGGTTGCGGTCGGGCAGGCGGCCGGCCTGGCTCAGGGTGATCGGGCTTACCCGGCGCAGTTGGTCGAGCGAAGTGGGCGCCGCCGCCGGAGAGTCCGCCGGCGCAGCGACCCCCGCGGGGCGATCCGGAGCCATGGACGCGGCTGCGCCGGGCCGGCTGTAGGCGAGAACGGGCGCGCGGCGGGCGCTCTCGGCGAGCGCCTGGCGCTGGTCCGCGGGCGACGGTCCGCCCGCCGTGGCCGGGTCGGAGGTTCGCGCGCCGTCCAGCGCGGGGATGCGGTCCGTTTCGTCGATCAACAGCGGCGCCGAGGGATCGGAGGCCGCCTCGCTCAGCAGCGGCGGATCGGCGGGACGGCGCGCCGGCTCGAACGGCGTCGACGGGCGCACCGGTTCGTCGGCAGTGGCTGGGTCGCGGCGGCCGGCGTCGCCCCGGTCCCAGGTGGCGAACAGGAAGACGCCGCAGCCCAGGGCCAGGGCGGCCAGGGCCGTCATCTTGCCGTGTCGCCCGCCGAGCCGGCCGGCGATGGGCGACACGCCCCGGTCCCGGACGGGCTCCGGCTGGTCCGCGCGGGCCGGCGGTTCGGACGGCGAAGGGTGTTCATGGGTCATGGCCGGTCTCCGGCGGGGGCGCGCTCGACGACGGGGGAGGCGGTGCCGGTCCCAATGGCCTCGCCCCGTCCGTCCCGGCCCTCGTTGAACAGGCACAGGACCGAACGGCCGCGGCGCAGGCGAAGGCCCCGGGGGACGCCGTGGATGACGACGAACTCGCCGCGGACGTCATACGGGACCAGACGTTCGCCGCCGTCCTCGCCGACCTCGAACAGGGCCGGCAGGGCCTGGTTTCCGGGGAAGCGCAGGACGGTGAAGCGGCCGTTGTCGCTGACCTCGGACGGCTGCAGGGCGGGATCGCCCTGGGCCGACCAGGCCAGGTTGCGGGGGCCTTCGAGCGCGCCCCGCGCCAGTTCGAGTCCGATCAGCCGGGTCTCGGCGGCGCGGGCGGCCGCGGCGAGCCCTTCGGCGGCGGCCGTCTGTTCGTCGCCGGGGTAGCGGAAGCGGATCTGCCAGGCGACGGGACCGCGCGCGTCGGGGTCCCCGGCCTGGAGCTCGAAGGCGTAGTGGCGCGCCTCGCCGTCGCGGTCGGTGACCACCATCAGATTGGTGGCCGGGTGGCGTTCGCGCGGCTTCAGGAACAGAACCGAGCCCTCGGCCGCGACCTCCCAGGCCACGCTGTCGCCGATGGCGGCGTGCCGGATCGTCTCCCGGGGCGAGAAGATGATCTGGGTCGCGGTTCGCCAGGCGCCGGCGACCGGATAGACGGCGCCCGGCTCATAGGCGACCTCGCGGACGCGGGGATCGGCGGGCGCCTGGGCCAGAACGGGCGAGGCGACGGCGAGGAGGCCGGCGGCGAGGGCGGCGGCGGGAAATTTCATCGGATGACCTCCGGATCGGCGCGATAGGAGACCACCTGGAAGCCGAGCGGGTTTCTCAGCCGGTCGGCCTCGGTCATCGGCGCGCGGGTGTAGGAAAAGGCGATGGTGGCGATCCAGTCGCTCTCCACCGTCTGCCGGGCCTGGCGGACCGTGCGGCGGAAGCGGACGTTGGCGACCTCGTCATTGATGAAGCCGATGGCGCGGATGGCGATGACCGCCTCGCCGTCGGGACCGTAGAGGTTCTGCGGGCTCTGCGGATTGGAGCCCCGGTAGAGGTCGGCCCAGCGGCGCTGTTCGGCGGGGCCCGAAAGAATCGACACCAGGCGGAAGGCGTCCTCGGCGGCGGGATCGAGGTAGCCTTCGCGGGCCCGGACGTACTGGGCGAGGAAATATTTGCTGACGGCCTCGTCGTAGCGCGACGGTGCGCCGTCTGCGGACAGGCCCCGGACGACGTCGACCGCGCCGGTGGCCTGGTCGACGCGGATGACGAAGGGTTCGGTCGTCTTCAGCGGGGTCAGCAGGGCGACGGCGAGGGTGGCCGACGCCGCCAAGGCCGTGGCGGCGCCGGCCGCGATCCAGGCGAGGTGCCGCGAGCGCAGCGCCTCGGCGAGCCGGTCCTGGTCCCAGCGCCGCGCCTCTGCGAAATAGCGTTTCAGCTCGGGTGAGGGGGCGCCGGTCATGCGCAGCCTCCCGACGCGGTCTCGGGCGACGTCGGCGCCGGGGTCGGCGCCGCGGGGCGCTCGGCCCGGGGCGCTGGAGAGACCGGCGTCGGCGCCGAGGGCGACATCAGGATCGAGCCGTGAGGATTGGCCGGGCGGCGGGCGGCGCCGTCGCAGACCGGCAGGTCGGGACGGGCGAGGCCGGCGCAGCCGCCGAGCGCGGCGCAGGCAAGCATCAGGAACAGGCGATGGGTCATGGTCAGGCTCCGGAAGGTCGGATGGATCCGCCGCCCTTCGGCGGCCGGCGGTCGGCTTCGAGGGGGCCGCGAGCGCGGCCCGAGCCGCTCGAGCCCAGCGCCGCCGCATTGGCGAAGTCGGCGAGGCCCGCGCTGGCCCCGCCGGCGATGCCGGCGGCGATGGCCGGGGTCTGCAGGAAGAAGATGCCGCCGAGCAGGCACAGGGCGATGAAGATCAGGCCGCCCATCATCGGGTCCTGGCCCTGGATGGCGCCCCACTGGTCGCGCACCAGCGACAACACCAGCTGGAAGATGACGATGATCAGGGCGAACAGGACCAGATAGTTCACCGCCTGGCCGAGCCAGCCGAAGAAGAAGCGCCGGGTGGCGTCGAACAGGGCGCAGGCGATGAAGATGGGGCCGAGCGCGACGAGCAGGGCCAGGGCCAGCTTGGCCAGCATGACCACCCCGAAACCGAGGGCGCAGGCCAGGGCGCCGATGATCAGGACGGCCGCCGAGACGATCCAGGGGCCAGGATCGAAAGCCGAGCCCTCGCGCGCGATCGTCTCGGCGAGATAGCCGGCGTAGGCGAGGAACTGGTCGAAGGCGGCGCCGACGCCCGGCGTCTCGGTGCCGCTGACGGCCCGGGTCAGGGCGTTGGGCAGGCCGGTGAACAGCGGTTCGGTGACGAAGGTCGAATAGGCGGCCGTCGTCGCCAGGGCGTAGATCAGGGCCAGTTTGATCGAGCGGATGGCGAAATCGATCACCGGCTCGCTGATGGCCCCGCGCAGGATGGCGAAGCCGTAGAGCACGACATAGAGGACCAGGGCGATCCGCAGCGGGCCGTCGACTTCTGCGATGACCGAGGCGAGGCGCTCGCCGAGGAATTCGTTCAGCCGGGCGTCGATGAAGTCGTAGCTCGGCTCGAAGACCCGGAAGCTCATCGTCACCCTCCCTGCGCCGCGCGCGCGTAGGCGGCCAGCCGATCGCGGCGCCGGGCCTCGGCCAGGCCGCGCCGCGCCGTCTCGCAGTCGCGGCGGGTGCGGCCGGCGTCGCAGGCGGCGATGACGGCCCTCGCCGCCTGCGGGTCGGCCGCGAAGGCTTCGACGCCGCGCTCCGGCGCGGTGCAGCCGCACAGGGCCGCGAGGACGAGGCCGACGGCGCGTTTCATCGGAAGGCCCGCTCATAGGCGTCCAGGCGCGCGGCGCGGGCGGCCTCGGCCCGTTCGCGCGCGCGCTGTTCCTCCAGTCGGGCCTCGGCGTCCCGCGTCAGGGCCAGACCCTGCAGCCGGACCTGTTCGTTCTGGATCAAGGCCTGTTCGGCGGCCAGCCGCGCCTCCAGGTCCATCACCGCACGGGCGTTGGGGGCGGTGTCCAGGGCGCGCCTGAGCGTTTCCAGACCTTCCAGCCTCTGGTCGGCGGCCTCGCCGATCGCCTCGCCGACGGCGAGGTCGCGGGCGCCGCGCGCTCCGGCCCGTTCGAGGCTGTCGCGATACCAGGCCTCGGCGGCCGGCAAATCGCCGGACGGTGCCGTATAGAGCCGGTGTTCGGCGCGGATCGCGTCGGCGCGTTCGGCCAGCCGGCCCAGGGCCGACAGGTCGCCGTCGGCGGCGGCGCGCAGGGCCGCCAGGTCCGGCAGGGGGTTGCGGACCTCGGGCAGGCCGAGCGCGCCGGCCAGCGCATTGACGTCGGAGAGGTCGTTGAGGCTGTCGAAAAGCTGACGGCCCTGTTCGACCTGGGCCTGAAGGGCCTGGAGCTGCTGCAGGGCCGTGCGGGCCTCCTCGACCATCTTGGCGTAGGACGTGGGATCGTGAACGATCTGCTGGGCCCGGGCCCCCGGCGCGGCGGCGAGGACGAGGACCAGGGCGGCGGCCGGGGCCGCGAGCAGGGAGCGGGTTTTCACAGGAGTCTCCTCTGGGCGTGGAAGGGATCGCGCCATTGCGCGTAGGCGTCGCCGGTCTCGCCGCGCAGGCGGTCGAGCAGGGCGACGGTCTCGGGCCGAGCCTCGGGATCGACGGGGCGATGCATTCGCCTAGCTTAGCCCGCACTGGGCTTGCGCGGAGATCGGCGGCTGGGGTATCCTCTCTCCTCGCGCGAGCGTGCTCCC